>JBEEHI010000257.1:0-9657 GCA_041167305.1 Verrucomicrobiota bacterium | reverse complement strand
CATCGGCGAGCGTCGTGTAAACTTCGTTCCACAAGACGACCTCCAGCGTCGCCGTCAGGTCTTCAAGAAAAACCACCGCGAACGGTTTGCCTTCCTTCTTCGTGAATTTCTTGTCCACCTGGACAATCGCGCCAGCAATTTTGAACGACGTGCGGTCCGCCAATTCGTTCAACGACGTAATAGTTTGATATTTTCCGTCGCGCAGAACGGCCGCGTAGGCGTCCAGCGGATGGCCGGTCACATAAAAACCGAGCAGCTCTTTCTCGTACGACATTTTTTCGTGCTCGGTCCAGGGGATGACACGGTGCGAAGCCGGCTTCGAGGCAGGGGGCGGCATATCGTCGAACAGAGACACCTGGCCGCTCGCCCGATCCTTTTGTGACGAGGCCGCCGCCGCCATCGATTCATCGATGCAGGCAAACAGCTCCGCGCGCTCGCGCCCGAGGAAATCGAATGCGCCGCAGCGAATCAGGTTCTCGAGAATCTTGCGATTCGCGACTCGCGCATCGAGCCGACGGCAAAAATCTTCGAGCGAAGCGAACTCGCCTCCCGCTTCGCGCTCCTTGATGGCGAGTTCCATCGCTCCCTGCCCCACGTTCTTGATTGCCGCTAGTCCGTAGCGGATCGCGTTGTAGCCGGGATCGGTGATCCCGGCCGCTGGCTGCGACGCTTTCTCCGAGCCGGGATCACCGATCCCGGCTACAACGTGAGCTTCCGGCGTGAATTTCAGGCTGCTCCGGTTCACATCTGGCGGCAGGATTGGAATCCCCATCCGCTTGCACTCGCCGACGAACGTCGAAATCTTGTCGGTATTATTGATCTCGTTGCTCAGCAACCCGGCCATGAACTCGACCGGGTAATTCGCCTTCAGATACGCCGTCTGATAACTGATCAAGCCGTAGGCCGCGCTGTGGCTCTTGTTGAACCCGTACCCGGCGAACTTCTCCAGCAAATCAAAAATGGAGTTCGCCTTTTTCTCCGGGATTTTGTTTTCGCGCGCGCAACCCTCGATAAAATTCGCGCGCTCCTTCGCCATCTTTTCCTTGTCCTTTTTCCCCATGGCGCGCCGAAGCAGATCGGCCTGGCCTAACGAGTAACCAGCCAGCCGGCTCGCCGCTGCCATCACCTGCTCCTGGTAAATCATGACGCCGTAGGTGTCGGCACAGACTTCCTCGAGGAGCGGATGCTCGTAGCGGATTTTGGCGAGGCCGTTCTTCCGTTTGATGTAATCGGGGATGAGGTCCATCGGCCCCGGCCGGTAGAGCGCGCTCAAGGCGATGATGTCGTCGATCGCCTTGAAATCGAATTGTTTGCAGAACCCGGTCATGCCGCCTTCCAATTGAAAGATGCCGATGGTTTCCGCGCGATTCAGCAGCGCGAAGGTGGCGGCGTTATCGAGCGGGACTTCGGCGAGAGAAAAATCCGGGACGCGCTGGCGAATCAATTCTTCGGCATCGTGCAACACCGTCAACGTGCGCAACCCAAGAAAATCCATCTTGAGCAAGCCGAGGTCGTTCAGCGGCCCCATCGGATATTGGGTGATGACTTCCTTTTCCTTCGGGTCCCGGCGGAGCGGCACGTATTCGGAAAGATCGCGATCGCCGATGACAATGCCGGCCGCGTGGACGCCGAAGTTGCGTGAGCGCCCTTCGAGCAAAAGCGCGTGATCCCAAAGCTGCCGCGTGGCCGGCTCGGTCTCGATGGCGCGCCGCAGCTCGGGGTTCGCCAGGGCGGAGTCAGTGAGCGAAATATTTTGCTGTCCGGGCCCGTTCGGGATCATCCGCGCGAGCCGGTCCGCTTCGCCATACGAAAGTCCGATGACGCGGCCCACGTCGCGCACCGCGCTCTTGGCGTTCATCTTGTTGAACGTCACGATCTGCGAGACGCGGCGGTCGCCGTACTTTTGCCGGACGTAATCGAGCACTTCGCCGCGCCGGTCCTTGCAGAAATCGACATCGATATCGGGCGGCGAAACGCGTTCCGGGTTTAGGAAACGCTCGAAGATCAATCCGAACTGCAATGGATCGATGTCCGTGATTCCCAAGACGTAGGCGGCGAGTGAACCGGCCGCCGAACCGCGCCCAGGTCCGACCGGGATTCCGCGCTGCTTCGCGTAATGAATGAAGTCCCAGACGATGAGGAAATAGCTGACGAACCCGGCCTTCTCCAAAACATCGACTTCGTAATCGAGCCGCTTGATCAACTCGGAGTCCGTCCCCGCTCGCGCGCCAAAGCGATCGTGCAGCCCCTTGTAGCAAAGCTCGCGCAAATAGACTTCGCGCGTCTTGCCTTCCGGCGCCGGATACTCGGGATACTTCGAAACGCCGAACTCCAGGACGAGGTTGCACCGATCCGCGATCACGAGCGTGTTCGTGATCGCCTCGGGATGATTCGGAAACAACGCCCGCATCTCGTCGGCCGATTTGAAATAAAGCTCCGGCGTATAACGCATCCGCCGTTCGTCGTGAACCATCTTCCCGGTGCCGATGCAGACCATCACGTCGTGCGTCTCGTGATGGCTTCGCTCCAGGAAATGCACGTCGTTCGCCGCCACGAGGCCGAGACCGAATTCCTGCGCGAGCTTGGGCAGGATCGCGTTGCACTTTTCCTGCACCTCGATGCCGTGATCGTGCATCTCGAGGAAGAAATTTTCCGCGCCCAGGATGTCGCGGAACTCGGCTGTGCTCTGCCGGGCCTTAGCGAGATTGTCCGATTGGATCGCCATGTTGATCTCGCCCTTGAGGCAGCCGCTCAGCCCGATCAATCCGCTCGAATGCTTCGCGAGGAGCTCCTTGTCGATCCGCGGCTTGTAATGAAACCCATCGAGATGCGCGATGGAGATCATCTTCACGAGGTTGCGGTAGCCGGCTTCGTCCTTCGCCAGCAGGGTAAAATGATAGGCGGCATCGCGCTGGTTCGTGGGCCTGTCCTTCATCTGGCCGGGCGCCATGTAGGCTTCGCAACCGATGATCGGCTTGAGCCCGGCTTTGGTGGCTTCCTGGTAAAATTCGATCGCGCCGTGAAGATTCCCGTGGTCGGTGATCGCGACCGCCGGCATCCCGAATTCCTTCGCTTTCTTCATCAGCTCCTTCGTCCGCACCAAGCCATCGAGGAAGGAATATTCCGTGTGGAGATGGAGGTGAACGAAGGAATCGGAAGGCATTCGAGCGCATTATAGACTGCGCATCCAGAGCGGCAACTTTACGAGGGAACGCGCGCCGCTGATCCCAGAATTGTAGGGCGTTTCTGTGAAACGCCGGGTCGAGAATCGGCGTCTGACACAGACGCCCTACAAATAAATCGTCTCCGAAAAATTTCGGTGTTGCACGTTTTCGGCGGCGTTGCTAAGAGAGCACGTGCGGCGAATCACCGAAACGAATTTGAGGGCGCGCGGGCGTTTCGGAATTCCCTTTTGGCGATTGCAAAACATCCACCCGCCGCAACGTTACCTCACATGAAAAAGCTCGAAGCGATCATCAAGCCGTTCAAACTCGAGGAAGTGAAGGAAGCCCTGGCCGAGCTGGGCATCGAGGGAATGACGGTCACGGAAGTGAAGGGCTTCGGGCGGCAGAAAGGCCACACCGAGATTTATCGCGGCAGCGAATACACGGTCGATTTCCTGCCCAAAGTGAAAGTCGAAGTCGTCCTCGCCGATGAAATGGTGGACAAAGCCGTCAGCGTCGTGGTCGCCGCAGCGAAGACGGGCAAGATCGGCGACGGAAAAGTTTTTGTACTCCCGGTCGAGCACGCCGTGCGAATTCGTACGGAAGAGATCGGCGAAAAAGCGGTGTGACGGAACCACGCCACTCTCTCGCCACCCTTTCACACCACCGCTCCCTCGACCCCGCTTCTCGCGGGTTCGCTTTTCCCCGAATTAGCGATCCAGTGACGTAAGCAATTTCATCACTCCACCACTCCAATACTCCAATCCCAATGGCCAAAGACAAAGACAAGACACCCTCCGACGTCAGCAAGATGATCAAGGACCACGACGTGAAACTCGTGGATTTCAAATTCACCGATCTGCCGGGTTCCTGGCAGCATTTCACCACCACCCTCACCGAATATAGCGAGGAGATTTTTACCGACGGTCTCGGGTTCGACGGCTCGAGCATCCGCGGCTGGCGCGCAATCAACGCCAGCGACATGCTCGTCATTCCCGATCCGACCACGGCCTGGATCGATGTTTTCAACGCCGAACCGACGCTCAGCCTCATCTGCACCATCGTCGATCCCATCACGCGTGAGCCCTACGATCGCGACCCGCGCGGCGTCGCTGAAAAAGCCGAAGCGTATCTGCAAAGCACCGGGATCGCGGACACGGCGTTCTTCGGGCCGGAAGCGGAATTCTTCATCTTCGACGAAGTGCGCTACAGCTACACCGGTAATTCTTCATTCCATCTCGTCGATAGCGCGGAAGGCCATTGGAACAGCGGGCGCGAAGAATTCCCCAATCTCGGCTACAAGATCCGCGCGAAAGAAGGTTACTTCCCAGTCGGGCCCGCCGACAGCCTGCAGGACATCCGCAACGAGATGTGCCTCGAGCTGGAAAAAGCCGGCATTCCGATCGAGCGGCAGCATCACGAAGTCGCCACCGCCGGCCAGGCCGAGATCGACATTCGTTTCGCCCCGATGAAGCAAATGAGCGATTGGATGCAGTACTACAAATACATCATCCGGAACGTGGCGAAGAAGCACAACAAGAGCGTCACGTTCATGCCCAAGCCGCTCTTCGGAGACAACGGTTCCGGCATGCACACCCACATGTCGCTCTGGAAAGATGGGAAGCCGCTCTTCGCTGGAAACGGCTACGCCGGCCTGAGCGAGATGGCGCTCTTTTTCATCGGCGGAATTTTACGGCACGCCCCCGCGCTCACGTGCATCACCAATCCGACAACGAACAGTTACAAGCGCCTGGTTCCCGGATTCGAAGCTCCCGTCAATCTCGCCTACTCCGCGCGCAACCGTTCCGCCGCGATCCGCATTCCGACCTATTCGGCGAACCCGAAAGCGAAACGGATCGAGTTCCGGACCCCGGACCCCGCCGCGAATCCATACATCGCGTTCTCCGCTTTGTTGCTCGCAGGCCTCGATGGAATCCAGAGCCGGATCGATCCCGGCGATCCGCTCGACAAAAACCTCTACGAACTGCCGCCGGAAGAACTCGCGAACGTCCCGAGCGTCCCCGATTCACTCAGCGGCGCGATCAAGGCCTTGAGCGAGGACCACAACTTCCTCCTCAAAGGCGACGTCTTTAACTCCGACTTCGTCGCGAACTGGATCGAGATGAAGCAAAAGGAATACGACGCCTTGCGCCTCCGCCCCCACCCCTATGAGTTCGCGATGTACTACGACGTTTGATCAGGCCTTGGCGGGCCGTCGCGGTGGCAAGCTAGCGATCCAGTTGTTGTTCTGGGTTGGTTTGCTTATTGCGTCAGTTGGCCGTCCCGGGGCAACGATCGCCGCTTCGATTCGGCCCGACGCGGAATTACGACAGGGTTTCATTGGAACGTGGCAGGTCGAGCTTTCCGCAAGACGCTTCTATCCCTTATCGAAGGGTTTCGTCACCTACCGTGATGACGGTGAATTCGTGATGATCGCGATCGGCGCCATTTCCGGATTTGAGGGACGGGTAGATTTTAAGGGCAAATGGCGCGTCGAAAAGGGGCAACTGCTCGAACGCGCCACAGAAGCACCGGCCCCGGAGATTGTTGGACGGACCGAAACATCCCGCATCGTCACAATCGAGCCAAACCGGATTACTCTGCACGACGAGCACGGAACATTGCAGATGAGGCGAGATCGAGTTCCGGCGAAGCTACCTCCCACATCAAAATGGATACAGGCGATGTTTCGGTCGGCGGGGTTGCGAAGATCATTTGCTCTAAAGACTCCACAACCATCTTATCCATATGCCGCCCGAAAAGATGGCGCGGAAGGCCGCGGAATTTTTCGACTCATCGTCGACCCGCACGGGAATACCCGTTCGGTTGAGACGTTGCAGAGCACCGGCCATATCCCTCTTGATCAGGCCGCGACCGACGCGCTAAAGGAGTGGCGATTTGTACCCGGCAAAGTGAAAGAACTCGTCGTGCCGGTGCTCTTCACAATGCACGGGTTGTAATGCAAAAGATAAACATCAAGGATATCACCGAAGATTCGTGGTCTTCGCCGAGCGGGAAATTCGGCGGCGCGAGTAAGGAACTATCGGTGGCACTCGGGCGGAAACCGTTTTCGACCGCTTTGAATGAGCGGCATCCGTTCGATGTCGAGCTTACCCGCATTCCGCCAGGGAAAACGGCGTGTCCATATCACTCGCACAGTGCGCAATGGGAGTTTTATTATGTTCTGTCAGGCAAAGGTGTCGTGCGACACAAGGAAGGGACAACGCCAATCGAGATGGGCGACGCGTTTCTCTTCCCACCAGAAGAGCCTCACGCTTTGGCCAACGACGGGACCGAAGACCTTCTGATCTTCATCATCGCGGACAACCCGATCGGCGAGTCCGCCTACTATCCCGACAGCAAGAAGTGGCTCGTGCGTTCGCCGGAACGCAGACTGATCCGCGGCGAAGCGCTCGATTATTACGATGGGGAAGAATGAAGGCGAGCTCGCTCTGGATTCCGTTACCGGTCGTCTTCGTGATAGCGCTGACGATCGCCGCTTTGCTGCCGTTATACATAGAGCAAACCATGACGCACGTGATGTTCGCTCATGGCAGCGGCGGCACGATCGAGTGGGGTTGGAAACGGTGTACGCTGCGCGGTTACTGCGCTGACTATCGCTACATGCGCGAGGGCCAAACATTTGCGAAGTGGCTCGGAGTGAACGTTGCGCTGGCTGTGGGCTATGCGTCGATCATCGCAGTGCCTCTCAATCTCGCAATCCGCCGGCGGTTGTAGGCGGGATCGGTGATTCCGGTCAGTCGAGTTCGAGGCCGGGATCACCGATCCCGGCTACAACTAAAATCTTCCCAGTTGCCGGAACCATTGGAGCGCGCGGCGAACCTCTGACATTTTCAATTGGTGGCCGCCGCCGAATTGTTCCAGCCGCACGCGTTTGAATCCCGTGCGCTCGAGCGAGGCTTTCACGAGATTGTGCGCCTGCGGAGTCGCGATCGGATCGCTCGCTCCACTGCTCAGCCAGACCGGGACTTCGAGTAGCCCGCGACCGGGCTGGTATGTCTTGTAGCTTTCACCGAGGCGATCTTCGTTGATCCCGCTTAGGAAGAATCCGCAGACGCGAACCGAGCCGCTTTTCGCCAGCATGGCACCGAGCACACCGCTTCGTTTCGATCCGCCGGAAAAACCGGCGAATGCGACCGGCCACCTCGCGGATTGCGGCCATTCTTTGCGAATTGCTTCGAGCGCCGCGCCGAGGAGCCCGAGTCGCCATTGGGTGGAGTCAATCCTCGGCGCGCTCGTGGCATCCGAGCCGAGAACGATCCAGCCTTCGGCAGTGGCCGGCGCCCGATACCAATCCACGTCCATCGCGCTGGTGCGATTGAAATCGCTCGTGGACGTGACGATGAGAATCGGCCAGGCGCGGGCGGGATCGAAACCGGCTGGAAACGTGAGCACCGCGCGCCCCGATTCCGGTCGGGGATTGCCGGCCTGGGAAGCGATGTCCTGGAAATATTTCGAAACGGGAAACCGGATTTCAATCTTCCCGCCGGCAGTAACTTGCTGGCCAGCGAGCGTGGCGGCGTGGCCCGCGTTGAACAGCGCCAGCGACAGCAATCCGAAAATCACGAAACGCATTCTTCGCCGATGTTGCAATCAAGGAGCGGCGATTTGCAATCGCCGTTTTTTTGTGATTTCGGTCGGCGATTTCAAATCGCCGCTCCTTGATGTCGCTCGCAAAGTCAAAGCTGTCGAAAGGTCGCATTCGCCTGGACGAGATCGCCATCGGCGGCATGAACGATGTTCGATAAACCACAGAGCTTGAATCCGCGGCCGGAAAGAAATTCGTTCATCTCCCAGAAGAGCCAGGCACCGGCATAGAGCTGTTCGAAGAAAACTTCCGTGTAGATAACGCGCACGCGGTCGAGGACCTCCGCGCCGCCAGACAAGACGAGGCGCTCCGCGCCTTGCAGATCGAGCTTCAGCAAATCGACGCGTTCCAATTTCTGCCGGTTCATCAACTCGGGCAGGGTCAGCGTTACGACGCTGATGGAACTCGCCACGCTCAGATCGCGGGAGAACCACGCTGAGTTTCGCGGATCGATCGGGAGCAGCGAACTCGACGCCTCGAAGCGGTTAATTTCGAATTGCGCTTCGCCGTTGCGATCGGACAGCGCTGCCGAAACGATGGAGATGCGCGGATCGTTCTCATATCTTGCCTTCAATTTCATCGCGAGATCCGGAATGGCTTCGACGAGCACGATGCGCTCCGGCCGATGCAAGCGCAGAAAAGCATCCGTGAACGCGCCCCGGTTCGCCCCCGCATCGATCACAAACCGATATTCGATCCGCGGCAGGTGCCGAAGATTACGAAACGCGCGGCGATACTGTTTGTCGAAGAGCGACCGGAATTCCTGGGCAAAGCGACCCATGCCTCTTACATAGCACGCCCTCGCGCTGCCATGAAATGCCTTGCAACTAATGGAGATAGGCAGATGCTTGGCCTCATGAGCCTGCTCGCTTTCTTCGGAAATCTCGGCGGACCTGATCTGATCATCCTTCTGCTGATTATTCTCGTCCTGTTCGGCGCCAAGAAATTGCCGGAGCTGGCGCGCGGCATGGGCTCGGCCATTAAGGAATTTCAGAAAGCGAAAGATGAGTTCACCGATGAACTCCATTCCGCTGGGAAAGCGGACGCGAACAAGACCGCCGATGTTCGCCCACCGGCCGCCACCGTTCCGCGAATCGAGAACCAGCCGGCCCCATCCGCTGAGATCCGGCCGGAGGATCAGGTCCGCCAGCCGAATCCAGACCGGACGGATCGCATCTAATCTGGGGAGCGCAAGCGCCTCGCGTGCTGGTTTCGGCGCCCTCGCCGAAACAGTCTTTCTCGCCAGGGAAGAAGTTCGCGATGGCGAGGGCGCCATCCCCGGCACGCGAGGCGCGTGCGCTCCCCAATCCGATGAGTTGACGCGGCCCGCGCCTTGCGACACAGTCGCCGCTCGCGACCGGCGATTACCCGCTGCGCGATTCACTCTTACCAATGTCCGATACCGATCTCCGCAAAAGCATCAAGGAAATGCTGGTCAAGAACCTGATGCTCCAGACCACGGCCGAGGAAATCGGCGACGATCTTCCGCTCTTCGGTCCGGGCGGACTCGGGCTCGATTCCATCGACGCCTTGGAGCTGGTGGTGAGCATGGAAAAGACTTTCGGCGTGGGCGTGCCGAATTCCGAGGTCGCGGCCAAGGCGCTTCGGACCGTCAACACGATCCACGATTACATTCTCGAGAAGCGCGCTGCCGCTTAACTGTGGAGAGATTTCAGCGCCAAAGGCGCGCCGTTGGCGCTTACCGACGACGGGGGGCTACGCGGGATCAGCGGAATTGATCGCGTCGATGAGCTGACGGAACCGGCCGAAGCTGCGGCGGTGCGGCGTGAGAATCAGCCGCGGCAAATCCCAGATCTCGGGCTCGTTCTTCTCCTGGCGCAACGCCGTTCCCTGAACGATTTCGCCGGCGCGAACGATATCGGC
>JBEEHI010000256.1:0-8016 GCA_041167305.1 Verrucomicrobiota bacterium | reverse complement strand
CGCGGCTCAAACGAACCAAGGGTGAGAAAGCGCATCCGCTCGCTTGGACTCGATGAAAGGACCGGCGGACGCGGGATGCCATACGGAACGATCTCGATCGGTGCTTCGGTCAGTCCTTCGTAAATGCGCGCCGTCTGCCGCGTCGGCGTGACCAGGAGATCGGCCATCGTGAGGGCTGAAGCCATTTCCGGAATCGCGCGGATCAACCGGACTGCGACGAGCGTTTCGTGCAAATACCAAAGCGCCGGCTTCTTCTCGAGATGGGCCGCGCGAATCGCCGGCCAGCTTGCGATTGTGTTGGCGACGACGACGTCGAATTCCTGGCAACGCTCGCGCAACCACGAATGCGTCAGGTCAGTTAGCAGCGCCGGTTCAACCACCGTCGGCACTCCAGCGGCCGCGAGCATTTCCGAGATTGGCCCGTGATCAGGGGTGGCGACGAGAATCGTCCAGCCGCGCTCCTGCAACCAGCCGGCAAGGTGCACGAGCTGGATCGGCGCGCCGCTCAACGTCGTCTCATGCGAAACAAACAGGACCCGCGGCCGGTTTGTCGCTCCGTTATTCTGTGAGGGTGTCGCCACCGTATTTCATCTCGATTTCACCGCGGAAATTGTTTCCGTAATCAGGTCGGAAAACTCGGCGCCAAAACGTTCGATCGTGAACCCTTTCTCGTAGGTCCGGCGCGCCTTGCGTCCGAGTTCGCGGGCCAGCGCCGGCTTCTCGATCAAGCGCCGGATCGCCGCCGCCAGTTCATCGGGAGATTCCGGCCTAACGAGAAGTGCGTTCTCGCCGTCGATGAACGTTTCCGCCGCACCACCGACATTCGAGGTAATGATCGCGCGCCCGAGACTCATCGCCTCGAGAATTGTCACCGTCGGCATCGCTTCATCGCGCGAGGGTGAGACCAGGACGTCCGCTGCGTTCAACTTCCCGATTGCCTCCGCATGACTGATCGCGCCGATGACGCGGAGGTTTTCGATCGTCCGTGCCACGGGCTCGATCGGCGGCCAAAAATCCGGGTCCAGAGTGCGGCCGGCAATTTCAAAATGCGCCGCGGCCCGTAATTCCTTTGGAAGCTTCGCGAGGGCCTTCACAAAGATGTCCTGGCCTTTCCTCGACTCAACGCTCGCGAGCAGGAGAAACCGGAGTGGCCGCGCTGCTTCCGGTTCGTCACCAGCCGGGCCGCGAATATCAGGAATAGCATTGTGCAAACATCTCACCGGCCGCTCGGTGTAGGGTCGGTAAACCGCAGCGGTATGTTCGGACGGCGCAAGCAGTAGATCCGGCAGCGGCATTGAGGCGCGCAAGGCCGGCGCTTCGGCAAGATAATGTTCGCCGACCGATCCCGGCTCGTGCAGCCACCACACGACCGGCACCGTTTCATCCTTTAAGACGCGAACCACCGGGCTGGTCCGAATGGTGTTCGCAATCACACAATCAAAATCCCTCGCGAACCCGACAAACGATTCGTGTTCCGCTTCCACCAGCGGATCGATGATCAGCGGAATCCCCTCGGCTTCGAACTTCGCGCGGAGCGGTCCATCTTCCGGCGCCATCACGGTAACAAACATGCCGTGCCGCCTGCACCACGCCGCCGCGTGAAATAGCATCATGGGCGCGCCGGACAGCGACAAATCGTGGGAAACGAAAAGCAGATCCGCGGCAGTCCCGATGACCGCGGCCGGATCGTTTCGCCCCGCCATTCGAATCGGCGTCGGCGAATCGAGATAAAGCCAGTCGCGCATGTTGTCGGGAAAATAAGGATCGTGCGTCGTGTAACCGGCCCAGCGTTTCAGCAGGAAGATCGAGGCCTTGTCGCGCGCGCGCACCGGCCTCTGCGTTTCGTCGGCGCCGATCGAAGCGTGCCCGGCATGGCGCATGGTGGCGTAAGGCGTGTAAACACAACGCAAACCCGCCTCTCGCACCTTAAAACAAAGGTCGATGTCGGAATGCGCGATCGGCGTGTTCACGGCGTCGAAACCGCGGACGCGCCAGAAATCTTCGCGCCGCATCGCGAGGCAGGCCGCGGAGAGCGCCGCGGCATCATGAAGCGATTGAGGGAGGTTGAAGTGCTCCGTCGAATCCGCCGGGCGCTGATGAAAAGCCGTGCCGGCCAATCCACGCACGCCCGTCACCAACCCGGCATGCTGAATACTTCCCGTCTCATAGAGAAGCTTGGGCGACACGGCACCGATCTCCGGGTTTTGCAGGGGCTCGATCAAATTCTGCACCCAGTCCGCCTGGCTTGTCTCGACGTCATCGTTGAGAAAAATCAATCGCTCGCCCGTCGCGGCCTGCGCGCCGGCGTTGCATTTATCGGAAAAGTTGAAGGGCTTGTCGTAGGGGATCAGCCGGAGCGTGGCGTTTGCGGCTTCGAGAAAGCCGAGCTTTTCCGCGAGCTGACCATTCGTCACCAGAATGATTTCGAGATCCGGGTAGTTCGTCGCGCGCGGCAGCTCTTCCAGACAAACTCGCGCCCGCGTCGGCGAATCCGTCGGGACGATTACGGAAACGCGCGGCCAGGGTTCGACCTTCAAGCGGGCGCGATTCGCTGTCGGGTACTCAACGATTTCCGCCGGAAGATTTCGCCGGCGCATTGCCTCCGCCAGCGCCGCCAGGTTCGTCCGGCGAGCACCTGGTTTCCCACCGGTCGAACCCGAAGCCGGATGCTCGCGCCAGTGGTAAAGCACGTGCGGAATGTGATGGATCGTTCGCGCGCGTTCCGTGGCGCGCAAAGTAAAGTCGTAGTCCTGCGAGAGATCGAATTCCTTCCGGAAGCCGTCGAGCTCCAGCGCAAGAAAACGGCGGTAGGCGCTCAGGTGCCCGACATACATGAACGCCGTCAGGAGTTCCGGGTCCCACTCAGGTTTAAAAAACGGCGCGTGCCGTTTGCCTTCCCAGCTCAGCCGATCTTCATCGCTATAGAAAATATCCGCCTCGGGAAATTCCATGGCCGCTCGCGCCAGCTCGTAAAGCGCAAACGGCGTCAGGAGGTCGTCGTGATCGAGGCAGGCGACGAAATCGCCGGTGGCGAGCCGCAACGCCCGGTTCGTGTTTTCCGCGATACCAAAATTCTCCGGCAGCCGTTCGAACCGGATCCGTTGGTCGCGCGATTCCCAGGCGCGCAAAACCGCCAGCGTTTCCGGCCGATCCGAACCCGCATCGACCACACATAATTCCCAGTTGTCGTAGGTCTGCGCGAGGACCGAGGCGAACATCTCCTCGAGAAAAGGCCCCGGGGTGTTGTGCACCGGGGTAAGCAAACTGATTTTGACGCGCGTCGGAAATTCGCGGGACGCCCGCGGCTGTTTTTCCAGGCCCGCCGCATCCGGTTCGTGTTCCGCGATCCAAGCCTCGTAGCGGTCAACAGGCCGGCTGGGTGTGACAACGCTTTGCCCTCCTTGCGACGCCGCCGGCGTCTCTTTGTTTTCTCGCCCAATTCCGAGATTCCGCGGCAGACGGCGCAGCTCGCGCGCGATTTTTTCGGTAAACGGCCGCCGCACTTTGGGTCCGGTCTCGATTTGAAAGCAGCGTCCTTTTTTTCGGCAGGCCTGTTTCGCCGCTTTCAGGATCGCTTTGTGTTCCTTCAGCTGAGTCTTGAGCGTTTCCACCCTTGTCTTCAGCGTGTCCGTTTGCGCGACGAAGCGCTTCAATTGCTCGTGCTGACTGTCCATGATGAGCTGCGCTTTCGCCCGGTCGCGCCGCAGATTTTCGAAATGCCCGCGCTGCTCTTCCTGCGCCGCCAGGAGCAACTGGATACGCTGTTCGAGCGAGGCGATCGCGCGCGCCTGATGATCCATGATCTCCTGGACCTTCCGGCGATCCGTCAAAAGGGAGTCGAGCCAGACCTGCCGCGTCTCGAAGGCCGCTACTCTCTTCTCCGCTTCCGTCGCTCGCGCGAAAGCGTCGATCCGCGCCGCCGCGAGCGCGTATCCTTCAGCGAGGTCCATGAATTTCGGCTTCTGTCCGAAGAGCTGCTTCAACAAGAACGAATCCGGAGCCGTCTTGCTCTGGAGCGCGATTCCCAACCCGATGCCGTCAGTAAAAACCGCGTGCGGCCGGTCTCCGGCCCATTCGTCCCAGATCGCTCTCAAACCATCCTCGCGTTCCAACGCAAGACCGTGGAGTAACACGACGGCGTTCGGCGTGAGCTTCGGTTTCCATGCCGCTAAATCTTCCCGGATTTCCTTTCCCGATTCGGAATCGTCGAGCAGTAAGACATCAACGCTGTTGTCGGCCACACCTTCAAGGGCCGAGCCGATGTCGGCAAAAAAACGGGCGCGTTCGCCGTAGAATTCCTCGCCGTAATCCCGGCCTTCCCGCCAGGCGACATCGTCCTCTTCCGATTCGCCCGCGCGATCCCGCCGAACCGCGACGCACTCGCAGTCGACTTTCAGTTCGTTCGCCGCCTGGCAAAACGTGAAGAAGGCCTGCCCATCAACAAACCCCACCGCCACCACCCGCTTCGGCTTCGCGTCCGCGACCAGATCGTAGAACAACGGCAGATGGAAGCGCGCCGGACCGCCCGAATAAAACTTCGGCTGAAATCCGCGGAGACTCGGCAGTTTATCGAACATCGAGGAGCGTCAGGTCGGACCAGACCTGGGACAGGCCGGTCGACCCGCTCAAATAGAGGACTAAACCGGCCCGCCTGTCTAACGATTCGCGAAAATCCTTGTTGCGCGGGGGCGGCCATTGAGAATCACGGCCGATGACGTTCAGCGGGGAATTGTTGCTCTTGCTCTGGGTGGTGGCGTCTCTTTTGTTGAACGGCATCGCGTTCCTGCGCCTCGCGACGAACCTGCGCGGGCTCGAGCTTCTCGGTTACGGCGCGGCCGCGGGGGTGGCTCTCCATGGCCTTATCGGCTGGGCCATCGCCGCCGCTCCGGCGGCGCGCGGGGTGTTCGTTGCAATCCTGATCGCGCTCACCGTCCTGAGCGCGGCTTACTTCGTTTGGCGCCGCATTTTCCAGGAACTTTGGAGGGACCTGTCAAAGGCGATAAAGATCGCGCTCGCTCTGTGGCTCCTGCTTCTCGTGTTCTGTCTCGGCCTCCTTCACGTGGAGATCGGAAAGCCGCAGTCGCTTCTCAACGGAATCGACATCTTCAGGACTCCCACCACCAACGTCAGGGTCCAGTACCTCACCTCCCTGCCGGCCGATAACTACATCCCGTTCGCGGTCACGGAATTTTTCCTGCGCGGGATCTCATTTCAAAAAGAGAGGCCGATCCTTCCTCATGCCGAGGTCAGCAACCGCACCATCCTGATGTCGCTCGTCGCTGTGCCCTTTCGAGCGGCTCTCGGCGCGCCCCACGATCACCTCGAGCTCGGCACCTTCCATTATCTCGACCGCGATTGGCCCGATGTCTCAAAGCTGAATACGAATGGCGCCTTCGAGCAATTTTCCGTGATTGGTCTCGTGCTGAATTCGCTGCTGCTTCTCGGCGCGATTATTTTCTGCGCCAGCTTCGGCGCGAGCTCGGTCGTTCCGCTCGCGACCCTGCTCTACATCACCAATCCTTATTTCATCGGCCAGACGATCTACACCTGGCCGAAATCGCTGGCCGGTTTTTTTATTCTTTTGGCCTGGCACTCGATCCGCGCCGGGCATCGTGCCGTGGTGATAGCCGCTCTCCTGGCTCTCGCGTTTCACGCTCATCCTTATGCCCTGGCTTTCGCCGGCTGGGCGGCGCTGTTTTATCTGCTGCGATGGCGGCGGCAAAAATCAGGACTGCGTTCGCTGCTCGTCTTTCTCGTCACCTTTATCGCGCTCCTCCTGCCCTGGATCGTTTGGACGCGATACGTTTTGCAGATCCCTTCCGATTTGATCGCGCAAAACTTCAGCGGCCCGGGAACTGAAATCGCGTGGACTTCGCTGATGAATTTTACCTGGATTCGGATTCACAACCTCTTCTACACGGTCTGCTCGACGATCTTCCTCCTTTACCCTTTCGATCTCGGAGCCGCGCTCGAGCGCTGGTTCGTTTCGCTCCCGGGAATCGTGGGTCTTGTCCTGATTTATCCGGCGCTGGCTCGATGCGCCGAACTCCCGCGACCGCGTTCCTGGCTCTGGTGCGGTCTGCTCGGACCCGCCCTTTCGATCCTCGCGATCTACAGCTCTCCGGCCCTTCCCGTTCTGCACGGTTTCCAGGCGCCGCTCGCCGTTCTGCTTTTCTTCGGCGTCTGGTGGCTGGCCGAACATTGCACCCCTCGAGTTTACGTCCGCCTTGTTGCCGTCCAGCTTCTCCTCAATCTGGGAATGCTCGTGGCCCGGGGCGTCACGCTGGGCGTCACTTTTTAACGGCGAAATCCTCCAATGGTTGAAATCGATTTACCCTCGCGTCATTTCGAACCGCGCATCTACGGTGTCGGCGCCTGGACGGATCATCTCCACTTTGCCTACGATCTTGTGACGGTGACGAAACCGGCGGTGCTTGTGGAACTAGGCGTCGATCGTGGCGAAAGCTATTTCGCCTTCTGCCAGGCCGCGGACGAAAACAAAACCGGCACGCGCTGTTTCGGGATCGACACCTGGCGCGGCGATCAACATGCCGGCGGCTACGACGAAACGACGTTTACCCAGGTCATCGAGCATAACCGCGTCAATTACGAATCGTCCTCCACGCTGCTGCGTTCCAACTTCGATGAGGCGCTGGCGCAGTTCGAAGACGAGAGCATCGACGTCCTCCATCTCGATGGCCTGCACACCGAAACGGCCGTTCGTCACGACATCGATTCCTGGCTGCCGAAACTCCGGCCGGGCGGGATTCTTCTTCTCCATGACGTGCGCGTGCGAAGCAAAGATTTCGGCGTTTGGAAAATCTGGACCGAGCTACAGCAACAAGGCCGTTCGTGGACCTTCGAAGACGGACCCGGCCTGGGTGTCTGGCAAAAACCGCCGCCCATTCCGCTGCGGGGATTTCTCGGGGAACTTCTCGCACCGCCTAACGAGTCTAATTCAGCCCTGGCTCGCTACTACACCGAGCGCGCCCAAGCGACTCAGGAGAAGATCGCGCAACATTGGCGAGACGGCGCGATCCGGAACATGCCGTTCGCGCAGCAGACAATCATCCAGGTCTTTTATTCGAGCGATGGTTCGCATCGTGAAGTGGACTCTGTTTATGCGCGGGTCGGTCACGAAGGCTGGAAGGATGTGCGCATCGAACTGCCGCCAGACGCCGGCGCCGCCCCGTTGCGAATCGATTTCGTCAGCGCGTTGACCACGATCGAGATCGCTTCGATCCGGCTGACGAGACAAGACGCGATCTGTTTCACCGCCGATGAAAACACCGGCTTCGACACGATCCGGATCGGCGGCGACGCCGAGCAGTTAGCCGGTCACACGTTATTGATCCGCGTTACCGGCATCGATCCGCAATTGTATTTGCCGGCTGTCGGTTTTCCCGCGGGCGGAGCGTCGTTCGTGTTGGAGATGCGTCTCCGTGTTCTCCAACCGCCGCCGTAGCCGCGGCGCTCTGTCGCCGCGATCCGCCCGGCGCGGCGACAAAGCGCCGCGACTACAGCACACAAATGAGTCGGGCGTTACTTCAGCTTCGCCTGCGCGGCTTTCGCCATGTCGAGATGTTTTTTGATCATGGCCGAGGTCTTCGATGCAAACGCTTTCACATCGGCATCGCTGCCGTTCTTCGCTTCCCCCTGAAATGAAGCTAGGTCCTCCTCGTGATCCTTCACCATCGCGTTGATGTATTCCTTATCGAAGGTCGCGTCGTTCAACTTCATCATCTTCCCCTTCTCTTTCGAAAGATCGACGCCCTTCTTCTTTGCGATCGCCATCAGCTCGTTGCCGGCCTTCGTGTGATCGGCCACCATCGTGCTGCCGAACTTTTTCACATCGGCGCTCTTGCCTTTTTGCTGGGCCATCTTTCCCATGTCGACTTCCATCATGCCGCCCTTGGCCGCCTCTTTCATGAAGGCTTTGTCCTTGTCGCTGAGCGCGGCCGTTGCGGGGCTCTTCGACGGCTGCTCGGTCTTCTTTTCTTCTTTCTTGGCCGCGGC
>JBEEHI010000255.1:0-7751 GCA_041167305.1 Verrucomicrobiota bacterium | reverse complement strand
ACTTTCACGGTCACCTGCCACTCGTTGACTTTGCCGTCCTCGATCTGGCCGCGGGTCTCGACGACTTCGAACCACCGCATGTTGCGAATGGTTTTCTGGGCGCGGGTTAGTGCATTCGTGACGGCGTCTTCGATGCTCGTGGCGGAAGAGCCCACCAGCTCGATCTTTTTGTAAATGTGATCGCTCATGCTTCCACTGTTCGGCGCGCATCCGGCGAAGACAAATCAAAACTGTAGCCGTCGCCCTACGGGCATGCCCCCTTTATTGTAGGGCGTTTCTGTGAAACGCCACCGAGGCGTCTGACACAGACGCCCTACAATTCCATTGAGAGCGGCGGCGAGATCGCTAGCCTCTCTTTGCCATGGCGGAAAATATCGAGTCGCATCTGGTCGAGAAGCGGGTCTTCAAGCCGGCAAAGCCTTTCGCGAAGGGGTCGCGGATCAAAAGCCTTGAGCAATATCGGCGGATGTATCGCGAGTCGATCAACCGGCCGGAGAAGTTTTGGGCGCGCGAGGCGGGCGAGTTGGTCTGGCAACGGCGCTGGAAAAGCGTACTGAAATGGAAGGCGCCGTTCGCGAAATGGTTCGTTGGCGGGAAACTCAATGTTTCGGAGAATTGCCTCGACCGGCATCTCACTGGACCGACTCGCAACAAGGTCGCGATCCTTTGGGAAGGCGAACCGGGCGATAAACGGGCGCTGACTTTCCAGCAATTGCACCGGGATGTCTGCCGGTTCGCGAACGTGCTCAAGCGGAACAAAATTCGCAAAGGCGACCGCGTCATCATTTATCTCCCTACCATCCCGGAAGCTGCGATCGCCATGCTCGCCTGCACGCGGATCGGCGCGGTGCATTCTGTCGTCTTCGGCGGGTTCAGCGCCGACAGCATTCGCGATCGGATCGCGGACTGCGGGGCGACCGCGGTGATCACGGCGGATGGAAGTTACCGGCGCGGTGCCATCGTTCCGTTGAAGAAAAACGTGGACGACGCGTTGCGCGGCGCGACGTCGGTGAAGCGGGTGATCGTTTTTCGGCGCGCGGGCAACGACATCCACATCGAGGAAGGCCGCGATGTCTGGTGGCACCGCGAACTGGAATATGTCGACGCGCATTGCCCCGCGGTCGCGCTCGATAGCGAGCATCCGCTTTACATTCTCTACACGAGCGGCTCGACCGGGAAGCCGAAGGGGATTTTGCACACCACCGGCGGCTATCTCGTCGGGATTTATTCCACGATGAAATACGTCTTCGACCTGCGCGACGACGACGTTTACTGGTGCACGGCGGACGTTGGCTGGGTAACCGGCCACAGCTACGTGGTCTACGGCCCGCTGGCGAACGGCGCGACGACGCTCATGTATGAAGGCGCGCCGAACTGGCCGGAGCCGGACCGTTTCTGGCGGCTCATCGAGGAATACGGCGTAAGCATTCTCTACACGGCGCCGACGGCGATCCGGGCGTTTATCCGCTGGGGCGACCAATGGCTGAAGAAACACGATCTGTCGTCGTTGCGCTTGCTCGGCTCGGTGGGCGAACCGATTAACCCCGAAGCGTGGATGTGGTATCGCGACAAGGTGGGCGGCGGGCGTTGCCCGATCGTCGATACCTGGTGGCAGACGGAAACGGGCGCGATCATGATCACGCCGTTGCCGGGTGCGATCCCAACAAAGCCGGGAAGCGCCACGCTGCCGTTCTTCGGCGTAGATGCCGCGGTAGTGGACGAGAAGGGCGAAGAGGTGGGCGCGAACGTTGGCGGGAAGCTGATCATCCGCAAACCGTGGCCATCGATGCTGCGAAACATTTACGGGGACAAAGAGCGCTACCGGAAAACATACTGGAGCGAATTCAAAGGGCGCTACCTGACAGGTGACGGCGCGCGGCGGGACAAGGATGGATATTTCTGGATCGTCGGACGGATCGACGATGTGCTGAACGTCGCCGGCCATCGGCTCGGGACATCGGAAATCGAGAGCGCGCTGGTGAGCCACGCGAATGTTGCGGAAGCGGCCGTCGTGGGCCGGCCCGACGAGCTAAAAGGCCAGAGCGTGGTGGCGTTCGTGACGGTCAAGGGTGGCGTGGTGCTCAGCAACTCGCTCAAGGAAGAATTGCGCGCCCACGTCGGTGTTCACATCGGCGCGATCGCGAAGCCCGACGAGATCCGGTTCGCTGAAGCGTTGCCGAAAACGCGCAGCGGAAAAATCATGCGGCGATTGCTGAAGGAAGTCGCCAGCGGAAAGACCGTCACCGGCGATACGACGACACTCGAAGACCTGAGCGTCCTGGCGAAACTGAGCGCGGAGGAATAGAAGCTCGCGAAAGGCGTCGATCATATCCTTCCCGCTCCTCGTTCCCAAACTCTGTTTGGGAATGCCATTGTCTTGTAAACTCTGTTTGCCTGCGCGCTGCGAAACAGAGTTTCGGGGACAAGTGCGTTCCCAAACAGAGTTTGGGAACGAGGGAGCGATCGGAGGCGGACGAAAACGTCTTTGTCAAAACCTGACTTCGGCTAGCCTTATCCCGTGAGTTTCATTCGAACAGGGCTGCGCGAGATCGGGCTGAAGATTCGCCGGCAGAAAACGCGGATCGCGTTGCGGCACGAGAAACGCGTCCTGCAAAAAAGCGAGATCAACCTGGGACGCGAAGGTTGTTCGCAAGCGGTGAACTTTCCCGAAGTGCGCAACGAGATCGTCGCGCTCAAGAAACTCGAGCAGGAACAAAAGGAAGTCGCGCTGCGAATCGCCACAATCGAGGAAGGAATCCGCAAGATCGAGTTGCAGCGGGACCAGAACGCGAAAGAACAAAACGCGGCCCAGGCTAAATTCGAGGAAGAAAAGAAACCGATCCTCCAGCGGCAGAACGAGGCGAAATCGGCAGCCGATCTTTGCGATCGCGAACTGGCCAGCGTCGAGCGCCGATTACAGGAGAACGATGCCGCCGACCGCGACCTGTTGAAGAAGTTGACGGAGCTGCAGGCGCAAGTTCCGCCCCCGGACGATCTCGAGACCCAAATGTCGGGCATCAGCGCGCGGCGCGTTCGTTTGCCCGAGGAAAGGGCCGAGGTCACTCGCGCCCGGCTCGGCGCGGCCGAAGCGTGTCGCGCGGCACGCGAAAAACTGACGACGCAGGAAGCGGCGGTCGCGGTGATTGACAAGAACCTCGCGAAGGTGCGGGAAGAGTACGAAGCGCGCGACCGAGTGTTGAACGAACAAAGCCGCGCGCAGCAGGAAGCGTTGAAAGACGCGCGCGGCCATCATGAGACCGTCGAGGAGAAAAAAAATCCGGCTTACCTGAACATCGGCCGCCACCTCGCGTCGCAAGGAATCGCGCCGCCGAACGCACCGCATTTGCTGGCGGAAGTGCAGAAGCATCGCGCGGCGGTCGAACGTCATTCGCAGCACACGGCTGAACTGGCGGTGCTCTCGAGCGAGATCGACAAACAGGAGCTGCGGAAATTTTACTTCGCGGTCCTCTCCGTGGTCGTTTTGATGGCGATCATCCTGGTGGTCGTGTTTCAAACGCCCCAGAAACGCGAGTGGCTCCCGCAGGAGACGGACACGATTCTCTCCGTGAATCTCGAGCAACTGGAGCGCGATGATTTGCCGAAACGCTGGAAGAAGGACCAGGGACCCGAATGGCAAAACGTCTGGGCCGGATTGATCGGGAGCGCGCAACGAACGCCCGTCTTGAATCTCCCCAAAGACGCTGTTCGCGTGACGCGCGCCATGGCCACGACGGATTCCGGCGCGACGCACGAGTATGTCCTGGTGGAAGCGCACGCCGACGTTTCCCGCGTCGTCAATTTGATCGAACGCGACAAAGCGTTCGAGCGGCAGATTATCAGCGGCTTGCCGATGTGGTTGCGGCCCGAGTTCGCGCTGGCCCGGATGGGGCCGCGAACGCTGGCAATTGGCGGCGAAAAAGAGGTGGCCTCGCTGGCGCGGGTGCGATTGGGAATCGACCCCGACCTCAAGATCAGCGGCCCGCTCTTCGATCGCCTGCAGTCTCTGAAGGAAAGCAGCACGCTGCGGCTGGTCTCGCGCGATCCGGCGAAGCTCGGCCGAATGTTGTCCCCTATTTTCAATTCCGAGTTGCTCGACAATTGCGACCTGCTTGGTCTCTCGCTCGTCCTGCAGAATCCGGTGAAGGCGCGCCTCGTTCTCACCGCGAAAAGCTCGGAGGCGGCCGCGGAGCTGGCGGCCAGGATTCGAAACGAGCCGCAGCGTTTGCTCAAACTGGCGGACTCGGATCTTCTCTTTTACGCGCAACCACCTGAGGTGGATGTCCAGGGCGCGATTGTCCAGGTGCGCTTCGACGTTCCTGAAAACAGCGCGCGGCTCGTGCTGCAACGTCTCGCGAAAGTCACGCCCGCTCCCACCGTGGCAGCGGATTGAGGATACTCCACCCGTGAGCATCCGAAGAATTTCCCGGCGCGTTCTGCTGCCGGCCTTTCTGTTCTCGCGCCTCGCATTCGGCAAAGGAACCGATCCGGCCGAGTTCGTTGATATCAAGAGCGTGGATAAAACGATCGTGATCGATCTGCGCTACGCGAGTGCGAACAACGTCGCGCATCGGCCGTTGTATCCGCCGGGAACGCCGGCTCTCGTGCGCGCCAGCGTCGCGAAGCGGCTCGTGGTCGCGCAGGAATATCTTCGCAAAAAAGGATACGGATTGAAGATCTGGGACGCCTACCGGCCGCAATCCGCCCAGGAACAACTCTGGCGGCTGACGCAAAACCGCTCGTTCGTCGCGGACCCGAAGGAAGGACACGGCATGCATGTTCGCGGCGCGGCCATTGACGCGACGTTGGTCGACGCGGAAGGACGTGACGTGCCGATGCCGACAGACTTCGATAGCTTCACAGAGGCGGCGCTCCTGGAATACAAAGGACGCGACCCGATCGTGCGCGCGAATTTGAAACTGCTCCAAAAAGCGATGGCGCATGGCGGCTTCTACGGCCTGCGCACCGAGTGGTGGCATTTTTGCGCGCCCGATTGGAAAGAATATCCGCCAACGCCCGACCTCAAGGTGGCGACCCAATAATGGAAACGATCCTGCGCGATCTCCGGCAGCCGGAATATCTGCACGTGCTGCTGAATCCCATTCCGGTTTATGGGCTGGCGATCGCGCTGTTTGGATTGATCGCAGCGACTTATCTGCGCAGCCGCGGCGGACAGCTCACGGCGCTCGTTCTGATTTTCGCCTGCGCGATTTCCGTGTGGGCGGTGACGCGCCAGGGCGACCTGGCTTACAACCCGGTCCTCTCGATGGCCGATGAAGATGGACAAGCGTGGCTCAAAGCGCACGAGCATCGCGCCGATGAATTGATCTTCCTCTACTATGCCCTCGCGGCGCTCTCGGCGGCTGCCATCTTTGTTCCGAAGAAATGGCCGCGCACCGCGCGTCCGCTGGTTTTCGCGACCATGCTGCTGGCCTTTGTCTCGTTAGGCGCTGGCACATACATCGCCTACGCCGGCGGGAAAATTCGGCATCGCGAGTTTCGGAACATGCCTCCGCCGAAGACAGAGTCGGAGCCGCGGTAATTGTTTCATGAGCGAGCCGTCCACGGGCCATGAGGGCGCGCTTCGAAAGGAGCTCGGACTCGGCGACCTCATTCTCACCCAAATTGTTTTCGTTGTGGGCGGCAGCTGGGTGGGCACGGCAGCGAAGCTGGGACCCTCGCACCTCGCTTACTGGCTCCTGGCGCTTCTATTGTTCTACGCGCCGCAGGCCGCAGTCGTGATTTACCTCAACAAGAAGATGCCTCTCGAAGGCGGCCTCTATCAATGGGCGAAATTCGGGTTCAACAAGTTCGCCGGCTTCATGGTCGCGTGGAACCTCTGGCTGCTGGCGATCTGCGTCATGGCCGCGATCGGCCTGGTGGTAACAACGAATCTTTCCTACGCCATCGGCGAACGCGCCGCGTGGATGCCGGGAAATCGCTGGCTCGTTTCCGCCATCAGCCTTGCGCTGGTGATCGCGATGGTCGCCGTGTCGGTGCGCGGCCTGTCGTTAGGCAAATGGGTCCACAACGCCGGCGGCGTTATCATGCTGGTAACGTACGGCGCGCTGATCATCCTGCCCTTCGTCAGTCTGGCGCGCGGCGACCTGAAACAGTATCAGCCGCTCGCAATCGCGGCGCCCGCGATGGGACTTTTCGGCATTAACATTTTCAGCAAACTGGCCGTCGGCGCGCTGGCGGGATTTGAGTATGTTGCGATTCTGGCGGGCGAGAGCCGTGCGCCGGCGCGGAACATCGGTCGTTCGGTCCTGATCGCGGCGCCGGTCATCGCGCTCATGTTCATTCTCGGCACCAGCGCGGTGCTCGCCTTTTCGGGGGACCCGAACAAGATCGATCTCATCGGGCCGGTGCCGCAAACCTTAAGCATCGGCTTCCGTTCGTTCGGCGCGGCCGGGCTCGTCGTGTCGATCGCCATCCTGTTGCTCGCCGCCCGCGCCATCGCCGTGATGAGCATCTATTTCGCCGGGACTTCGCGCCTGCCGATGGTGGCCGGATGGGACCGGCTTCTGCCCTCTTGGTTTTCGCGGCTTCATCCGCGCTGGAAAACGCCGGTCAACTCGATCGCGTTCGTGGGCGCCATTACCGTCATTTTTGCGCTCGCCAGCCTCATCGGCGTCGGCCCGCAGGAAGCGTTTCAATTGGCGGACAGCGCCGCCGGGGTTTTCTACGGCATCGCCTACCTTGTCATGTTTGCGATCCCGCTCGTCGGGCTCCGCGAGATTCGCGCGGGCGTGCCGCTCTGGGTGCGGATTGCAGCGGTCTCGGGATTTCTGGTCACGCTGCTTTATATCGTCTTCAGCACGTTCCCGATTGTGGAGGTCGTGAATTCGTATTGGTTCGCCGCCAAGATCATCGTGGTCACGCTGATCACGAACCTGATCGGCGTAGCCGTGTTCATCACCGGCAGCCGGCGCGCGGCTAGGATTTCACATTCTCCCTGACCCAGTCCAGGTAGGGCGCCCATCCGCTGGCCACCGGCGTGCAAATGATTTCCGGGACGTCGTAGGGGTGAAGCGATTTCAATCTCTCCGCGAAACGCGCGGCCGTCGTCTTGAAGAGAACCAGCGTTTCATCTCCCTGCTCGATCTTCCCCTGCCAGCGGTAGATCGATTCGATCTTTGGAATGACGTTCGCGCAGGCCGCGAAATTTTCGGCGACTAATTCGCGCGCGATCCGGCGGGCGGTTTCGACATCGGGGAACGTGCTGAATGCGAGAACGACTTCGTCGCTCATCGATCAGGCGGGTTGCAACGCCGCCGCGCGGCAAATCCATCCGCCACCGACGACGACATCGCCATCGTAAATGACCGCTGCCTGTCCCGGAGTAACGGCCTTCTGTGGCTCGTGCAGCTGAATGCGAGCGCGCCCGTTCTCGAGAGGTGTTACCGTCGCCCGGGTGCCGGGATGGCTGTAGCGGATCTTCACGGTGACCTCGAACGGTTCATCGGAATCTCGCGGGACAATCCAATTCGCGCGGTCGATCTCGAAATCGTCTGAGACCAAGTCCTCCGCGGAGCCGATGATGACGCGGTTCGTCTCCGGATCCAAATCGACGACGTAACGAGGTTGCGGCGAACCGCCAGGCAAACCTTTCCGCTGCCCGATCGTGAACATCTCGATGCCTTCGTGTTCGCCGATGAAATTTCCCTCGAGATCGTAGATGCCGCCGGGATGAAATTCCCCCTGGTCGAGATGGGAGCGGAGAAAGGCCTTGTAGTCATTCCCCGGGACGA
>JBEEHI010000254.1:0-11264 GCA_041167305.1 Verrucomicrobiota bacterium | reverse complement strand
GCCGTCCGGCGGTTGGCCCGCACCCGCACCCGCGCTTCCTCCGCCATCTGCCGCAACGATTTCACGAGATCTTTCCGGCGTTCCTCGGAAAGTTCGGGAATCGGGAGCCGGATGATTTTTCCATCCACGAGCGGCATGATGCCGATCTTCGACTCCTTGAGCGCTTTCTCGATGTCTTTCACCGTCGCGGCGTCGAACGGCTGAACGACGAGCAATCGCGGCTCGGGCGTCGTGATGAGCGCCAACTGCTTCAATTTCATGGCCGAGCCGTACGCTTCCACATCCACGTTCTCCACCAGGGCCGGCGACGCCTTGCCGGTGCGAACCGAGGAAAATTCGTGCACCATGTAATCCACGCTTTTCTCCATCGTCATTTCGGCTTCGAACAAAATTTCTTCGGCGGTCATAATTTTTCGGGATGAACAGCGGCCAGCAATACAAGCGTGCGCTTTGCAGAACCGCAATCCCGAAATCGTTTACTCTGAAACGACGGTGCCGATCTTCTTCCCGAGGACGATGTCGGTGAAGTTGCTGGGGATGTTCATGTCGAACACCACAATCGGGATCCGGTTGTCCATGCAAAGGCTGAACGCCGTCGAGTCCATCACCTGGAGCCGCTTGGTGAGCGCTTCGGAAAACGTGAGGCTATCGAAGCGTTTCGCGGTGGGATCGACATTGGGATCGCGATCATAAACGCCGTCCACTTTCGTCGCCTTCAAAATCACATCGGCGCGAATCTCGCTGGCGCGCAGGGCCGCGGTCGTGTCGGTGGAAAAATACGGATTGCCCGTGCCGGCGACGAAGATGACCACGCGCCCCAATTCCAAATGCCGGACGGCGCGCCCGAGAATGAAGGGCTCCGCGACATTTTTCATTTCAATGGCCGTTTGCACCCGGGTCTCGACGCCGAGCTGGACCAGCGCGCTTTGCAACGCGAGGCCGTTGATGACGGTGGCGAGCATGCCCATGTAATCCGCCGTCGTCCGGTCCATCCCGCGATGGTGCGCGGCCAGCCCGCGCCAGATATTCCCGCCGCCGATCACGACCGAGGTCTGGACGCCGAGCGCCTTCACTTCCTTGATGCGCTCCGCGATCTCGCGGACGATTTGCGGCGAGATGTTTTCCTTTGCGCCGCGTTCACGCAAGGATTCGCCGCTCAACTTGAGCACGATGCGCTTGTAGACGGGCGCTGGAGGTTCGCTGGGCATGGCCGGCAATGATCAACAGAACGGCCGAGGGTTGGGAAGCAAAGAATGCGAACTGGAGCCGGCCCGCCCTCGGGCCGGTGGGAGAAGGCAACGGTTCGCTCTGCCGGCCGGAGGGCAGGTCGGCTCCAGAGATCAGGCAAGCCGCACTGGTGCTGCGTAGCCTCGAAGGAATTCCGCCGAGCTCATCCGGCGTTTTCCTTCGAGCTGCACTTCCTCCAGTTTCACCGCGCCGTCTCTTGCGGGGATCACGAGGTTCGCCGGATCGGCGCTACAAGAGTCAACCACGCTTGCGCAATAGACCTTCAGCTTTCGTTCTGTCTCCGCCTCACCGCGTAAAATGGCGAACGCCCCAGGCCATGGATTGAACGCCCGGATTTTGCGCTCGATTAGCGCAGCCGGCTCGCTCCAGTCGATGCGCCCATGTTCGCGTTCGAGCTTGGGCGCGTAGGTCGCGCCCGACGAATCCTGTGGAATACGCGGAGCGGGGCCAGCCTCCAGCTTTTCGAGCGCGTCCTGCAACGCTCCCGGCGCAATCTCCGCCAGCCGATCGTGCAGCGACCCACCGGTTTCGTCCGGCGCAATCTCGATCCGCGTTTCCAACATGACGTCACCGGTATCGAGCCCTTCATCCATGTACATCACGGTGATGCCCGTCTCGCGATCGCCCGCCACAATCGCCGCCTGGATCGGCGCGGCGCCGCGGTGCCGCGGAAGGAGCGACGCGTGCAAGTTCAGGCAAGCGATCCGCGGTATCTCCAGAACCGTGCGCGGCAGAATTTGTCCGTAGGCCATCACCACGATCAAATCCGGCGCGAGAGCTTGGATTTCCGCGACCGCCTCCGGCGCTTTGATCCGCGCAGGTTGCACGACCCGTACATCCTTTCCAGCCACGGCCGCTTTGATCGGCGGCGCTTCGATCCGTTGCTCGCGCCCGACCGGTTTATCCGGCTGGGTCACGACTCCGACCAGTCCGTGTTCCGGCGATTCGATCAGCCACCGCAAAACCGGCACGCCGATTTCGCCCGTCCCGATGAAGAGCACGCGCATCGCGCGTTAGAGCTGGATGCGTTGAGCAGGCGCGCGCCGCCGTCGCCGGGGCGCCGCGGCTTGTGCCATTAATCTATCGCCGGCGGTCACTTCCCGTTGGCCCACCGACGACGCGCATCCGGTGCAAAGATAATCGAAGATTTCCTTGTCCGGCAAAATCAGCAGGAGCCGCTCGCGCACGGGCATGGCTGCCTTGCACTTCTCGCAGTAGAGGCTCGAGGCCGTGAAATTCTCAAACTGCTGCTGGCTCATGCGACCCGTTCACCCCGTCGTTGACGCTCTCGAGGATGTGCAGCAAAACCTTCGCGGGCGGCTCGGTCGCGTCGATGCAGGTGATTCGATCCGTGCCGTAATAACTGAGGACCGGCTTGGATTCCGTTTCATAAAGGGCGAGACGGCGCTTGATCACTTCCTCGTTCGCATCGTCGAGCCGGTTGTCTTTCAGCGCCCGCTTCTTCAGCCGCGCAAAGAGCGCGTCGCGGTTCGGGCAGGAAAGATGGAAGACCTTCTGCACGTCGATTAGCTCGTCCATGATCCTGGCCTGGCCCACATTTCGCGGAATGCCATCGAGCACGAGAGTGTCGATGTCCGGTTTGAACGTGTGCGAATTGACGGCGGCGTCGATCTGCGCTTTCCAGAGCTGGACAGTAATTTCATCCGGCACGAGCTGGCCTTTGCTCGAGTAGTCGAGAAAAGCGGCGCCCACCTTCGTCCGCGTGTCGATCGACCGAAACACATCTCCGCAGGCGCAATGGAAGTAACGCGGAATGCTGCCAAGGGTGCGACCCTGGGTGCCCTTGCCGCTGCCCGGCGCGCCGAAGAGGAGATAGGTATGGTATTTCATGAGCAGATTTCTTGTGTAGGGCAAAAATGCGCCGCCGCACAGCGTATTCGCTGCCGGCTGGGAACGAGGACGGAAAGAAAGCTACTTTGCCGCGACCGGCTCGACATTGACCCGGCGCCCGGCGCGATCAAATCGCACCTGGCCGTCCACGAGCGCGAAGATGGTGTAATCGCGGCCCAGCCCGACGTTCTTGCCGGGAAGAAACTTCGTGCCGCGCTGCCGGATGATGATATTGCCGGCCACGACCACTTCGCTGCCAAATTTTTTCACGCCCAGCCGTTTGCTGACGCTGTCCCGGCCGTTCTTGACGCTGCCCTGTCCTTTTTTATGTGCCATGAGATTAAGCGGATGTTTCGGTATCGTCGGCCTTGGCCTTCTTCGCCTTGGAAGTCTTTCCACTGAGGCTGATGCCGGTGATCTTGATGCGCGTCAGCTTGCGGCGGTGACCCACCGTCCGGTGGTATCCCTTTCGGCGGCGATACTTGAACGCGATGACTTTCTTGTCCTTGCGCTGCTCGATCACTTCGCCGGTAACGGTCGCCCCTTCGATGAGCGGACTGCCGTGGGTGAGCTTGTCGCCGTCCCCGTGAAAAAGGACGTCGCCGAAAATCGTTTCCTTGCCGGCATCGCCTTCGAGCAGATCGACATCGATGATATCGCCCTCCGCGACGCGATGCTGTCTGCCGCCTGTTTTAATAATTGCGTAAGCCATACGAAAAGCTGAGTGAATGCCTAGGGGAAAAGCCGCGCAAAGTTCCACAGATGGTGGGCTTTGACAAGCGGAATGTAGGCGCGCCTGCCGCTACATCAAGCGGCACCGCTGATCACCAGCGTGATCTCGCCTTTCGCGGGATGCGCCTCGTAGTGCGCGAAAAGTTCGGCGGGCGTTCCGCGCCGGAACTCCTCGAATTTTTTTGTCAGCTCGCGAGCAACGCAGACCTGCCGCTGCGGCATAAGCTCCGCGCACGCGGCCAGAGTCTTGAGAATGCGATAGGGCGACTCGAAAAACACCGACGTCTCCTCCCTTTCCGCTGCGGCCCGCACCTCACGTTCGCGTTGGCCGCTCTTGACCGGCAGAAAACCGCGAAAGCAGAACGACTCCATGGAAATCCCCGACCCGACGAGCGCCATCAGGATCGCCGACACTCCCGGCACCACCGTGTAGGGGAGCCCGCGCTCGATGCATTTGCGAATGAGCCGCGCGCCTGGGTCTGAGAGTCCAGGCATTCCGGCGTCCGTGATCAGCGCCACGTTCTCGCCAGCAGCAAGCCGCTCCGCCAATTCTTGCGACCGCATCGCTTCGTTGTGCTCGTGATAACTCACGAGCGGCTTCCGGATTTCAAAGTGTCTCAGCAAATTCCCGGAATGCCGCGTGTCCTCCGCCGCGATCAGATCGACCGACTTGAGAACTTCCAGCGCCCGCAACGTTATGTCGTTCAGGTTTCCGATTGGCGTGGCGACCACGTAAAGCATGCCGGGATCATCGGATCAGAATTGGCTTTGCGCCATCGATTGCACGGGGCCGGGATGCCGCCGCCATCCGAATCAAATAACGGAGGCCCATTTTATGAAATTACATCTTTATCTCTTAGCGCTGATGCCGTTTGCCCTCGCGGGTTGTGTTGTCACGGAACCGGCGCCGCCGGTCACAACGACCACCGTCACCCGCGAAGTCACGACGACTGGCCCTGGCCCGACGACCAGCGAGACGTATGTGACGCAGGAACCGCCGGCGGTTCGAGTGGAATCCCAAACCGTTTCACCCGGTGCGAACTACTTCTGGACCCGCGGTTACTGGCGCTGGAACGGCGTGACCTACGTCTGGGTTCCCGGCAGTTGGGTCATTCGTCCGAGACCGGCCGCTGTTTATGTGGAAGGCCACTGGCTCCGTCGCGGAAGCCGCTGGGTCTGGGTCGCCGGGCGTTGGCGATAATCGCAAGCTCGGCGCAATTGCTTCGTTGTGCTCGGGCCAGCTTCCGGATTTCGGGTCAGAATCGGCAAAGAACAATCGGCATTTGCGACGGGTAGACCCGGATCTCTTCGCGTTCCACGCATATCCTGTCGAAATTGCGCATCCAATGCTGGCGACCGCGGGAAGCGTCTGTTGAATAGATCGCGAAACGCGCCGGGACCAGATTGACCGCCAGGTCGCGAACTTTTTGCGCGTTGGCCTCATCGTTAAAGTCAGCCACAATTGGGACGATCCGCAGGTTCGGGAAACGTTTCCGGGCGTAAATCTCCAGCGCCGTCCGTGGATTCCCCCACTGTGAATCGGCGAAGATTATTCCCGGACGTTTTTCTTTTTCCAGGATTGCGACAATCTCTTTCACCCCAAAGCCGGTTGGCCATTGTTCGAGGTAATTGGCTCTTGCCCATGGCGTGCTTCGCTGGACGTATTTGCCGGGCGAGATGCCCATCAAACCGTCCTGATAAGTCCAAAGGGCGATGGTGAAGGCGGCGCAAGCCAGGAAGGCGAATCTGGCGAATCGGGCTGCCGCGATGCCTTGCCACTTCCAGGCCGCCACCATCGCACGCGCAGCAAGCGGGAGAAGCAAGGCAATGACAGCGGTATTAAACATGTACTCGTTGAATCCGCGCAGCAGCAATACGACGCAACCGGCGGCAGTCAGGAACATGCAGCCGAGGACGAGGTCGGCGGAATTTCTCCTGCGGATCGCCTTCCAGAAAAACAGCCCCAAAACAGGCACAAACGCCCAGCCATAATAGGCGCCAGTGTAATCGAGGATCAGCCTGAGATTAGCGACCCAGATTTGAACTGGAGCCCTGAAAATTTCCGATGGTGACATCACCCACTTGCTGTCGAACCGTTCGCGAACCTCATTGAACTGCTGGGGCAGCACCGCGTCCGCCGCAAGACCTGAGACAACGATCACGACCAGAACCAGGACAAAGTTCAGACCAAGGCTCCGCCACTTCGCTCGATTGGAAGACGGCTCCGATCTTTTTTCTTCTCTCCTCATTTGAACGAAGGGGAGAAAGGCAGAAATCGCCAGGAGCAAGTAGCCCGATTGCTTGAAGAGAAGCAGGGCGGCGCCCAGCAGAACCGAAGTTATGGTCCACCCCAAGCCCGGTCGGGCGCCATCGATTGCTTTCAAAAGCGTCCAATAAAAGATCGGCGCAATCGAAAAGAGAAATGTCTCCGCGATGTACTGGTTGTTGTGAAAAAGGACGGTTGGGCACAGCACGTAGAGAAAGGCTGAGAGCAACGCTTCCGCTTCGCCGAAAAGTCGTTTCGCAAAAACATAGAAGCCAAACAACCCGGCCGCAGATGCCGTGAGCGCAATAAGCCGCGCCGGCAGCAGCGGATCCTTGCCCCATTCGATAAACGGCGCCGCAATCCAATATTGAAGCGGTGGCTTCCAGTCGTTGTACATTTCGCCCGCCATCGACACGAACCGGTTCTGGTGCCAGTTCTCGTGAATGGACTGGGCGTATTGAATGTAGATCGCCTCGTCGTTGAAAATCGGAAACGCCATTAGGGTCAGCGCTCGCGAAATCACAAACAGTCCGGCCACGACAAAAAGCAGGTTTCGCCGGTGCTGCGCGGTAGGCAGAAAATTCATCCCCGCGATCTCGAGGTCGAGCTCGTTGCGATCAAGACCGATTTCAGGACTTCGAGCGCCCGCAAAGTGGTGTCCTCCAAGTTCCCGATAGGCGCGGCGACCAAGTAAAGCATGCCGGGATCATCGGATCGGAATCCGATTTGCGCCATCGATTGCACAGGAACCGCGACCCCGTTCCCAACGAACTAGATAGCGGAGGGCAACGGTAATGCATCGTAAGCCGCTTACGTTGCAACAATCTGCACTTGATTCTCGGGAGAGTCTGGTGCTGATGACGCGGCTGGCGCGGCTAATTTTCAAGTCTGCCAGGCCCAGCTTGGCCACGGAAAAGTGGGTACGATCCAGCTGGGTTCTCGCCAATTTTTCCACGAAGAATCGTACGCTGAATGGGGTCTTTCGCGACTATTGATTCGGACTGTCCCTCTTGCGGGCAAGCGACGACATTCTCGCCGCGATAAATCAGTGATATAATGGCGGTGTGGCCCCTCTCGAACTTTTGAAAACGAAGCGCGGGATTCGGCTCTGCGGTGCTGCACCCGGCCTCTACGCGAGCTGGATTTGCACCGAGCTTCCAAGTGCGTGGGCGCAGGTCTCTCCGTCGCCTCTCGCGACTGCGGCTCCGCGAAAATCGGAATCGTTGAAAGGAAAAAGCGATGAGGAGCTGGTCCACATTCTCATCGGAGGCAAGAGTGCTCGGAAGCTCGAAGCGGAGGAGCAACGAGCAAACGAAGTGAAAACTCATTTTCCGGATCACTTCTGGGAAATGCCGCCGAAAGATGCGGCGCTCGCGCTCGTCCAGGAGAACTGCAATCTGAAGCGAAAGAGCCAGCTGAAAATCTCTGTGCGCGAAGACAAGGGCCCGCCCCCGGATAAAGGCCGAGTTCAGCTCCGATTGGAGTACGGTTATTACAACGTTCCGCGGGAAGCTTTGCTGAATCTTGAGAGCGATCGAACGACGTCGACGCTGAGGTACTCGATCGTCGAAATTCGCGGGCCCATTAAGCGCTCGATCGTTGAGCGAGCCATTCGCCGAACAACGCTTTGCAATTTGCCCGAAGAAGAAGCGCGCCGCCTTTACGAAATTATCTGGTGGCTGGGCCGAATTCAGTTTGCCCGCCCCGGGCAGGGACCGGACACCTACGAAGCGACCACTGAACGCATCGTCGCGACTCATTCCACGCACGGCAGATTGACCGTCGAGCCGGGCGGTCCGCAGAAACGGGAATTCACTCTTTGCTGGGCCTCCCTCAGCGAATGCTATCACGACACCTTCGACGACGACCTATATGCGGGTTTCGTCGACTTCATTTTTCGAGACACGCTGAAACGTCACGGCGCCGATCTGGACGAAACCACCGGCGTTTTAGGCGAGGAAAGTTATTCTTCCGCCGACGAGAAATTCGTGTACACGAGCAAACCACCTCCCCCGAATGATCCAGAGACCTCGAAGTGGATAGAGCGGATGTTGCGAAACCTGGACAAATATCCCTCCAGCGTGATTTCAGATTTGGCGTCGCTCGACGAACCGCTTCGCTATACGGATCCGCGAATCGATGAGGCTTTGTTTCGCGTGGCGCGTAAGGGGTTGACTCCGCGCGCACCTAATCCCCGAACAGGCCAATCCGAGTTTGAAGATGCCGCCCGCGCCGCTCATGCACTCGCGACGCGGAAACGAGCGGAAGCTTTCCCGATTATTATGCAGTTACTAGCGGGTGGGGGCAAAGAGATGCGTTACTTCAAGGAGAAACTCCTGGACGCAGCTTCTCTTCTTTCGTCTGCCAAACCGGAATTCGAGCAACAGTTGATGGAATATCTCACCACGCAATTAAATGAGCTCGCGAAGAGCCCACATTCCAGCTCCGAACTGTTTGATTCCGTTTGGCGGGCCAATCTTCGCGCGCTCACGCCGCTGCTGGAGAAAATGGCGACGGCATCTCCGGACGAAATCGAAGATGAACACGGTTCTTCCTCGACCGATCCGCCGAAGCCGATCCCGCTGCGCGTTCATGACGCTCGCCGTATCCTGATTGCTTGGAGGGAATCGGACGCGCTCACGAAACTGAAATTAGATGCGATCATCGAAGCATCCTCTTCCCACCTCGGTGGCCCGGCAGAGTTTCTCAGCCAGGAATTCAATGCGCTGCCTGCGGATCAACAACAAAAGTTTATTGCGTTTGTTGGATGGCTCGACGGACAAAGACCCGAAGATTCTTCGTGGTATACGCGGCCTCTGAACGAAGTCTACGGGACCCCGCGGTGACCGGCAGATTGTGTCAATGACACGAAGTCATTGTTGCTGTTGCGAGCCCGCCTATTTGTTGTGCACTCCGAACGGCGCGCGAAACTCCGGCGTCGTGTCCGGGGCGAAGCCGTGGCGCATGATATTTTCGGTGACGACGCGGGGGACGAGGAACTGGAGGAGGTAATCGCCGCCGCCGGCCTTGGTGCCGCCGCCCGACATCTTAAAGCCGCCGAACGGATGGCGGCCGACAACCGCGCCGGTGCAGGAGCGGTTGATGTAAACGTTGCCCGCGACCAGCTCCGCTTTCACGCGCTCGATGTTCGCCGGGCTCCGTGAGAAAAAGCCGGCGGTCAACGCGTAGTCGGTGTCGTTGGCAATGCGGATCGCGTCATCGAGGTCGCGCGCTTTCATGACGCTCAGGACCGGGCCGAAAATTTCTTCGCGGGCCAAGCGCATGTTCGCTGTCACTCCAGTGAAAATTGTTGGTGGAACGAAGAATCCCTCAGCCGGGACGGTGCCTTGGAAGGCGAGAGTCGCTTCCGTTTTTCCAATCTCGATGATTTCCAACTGACGCCGGTACGCGGTCTCGTCGATGACCGGGCCGACCATGATGCCGGGCGTCTCGGGATTGCCGACCCGGAGGCTGGCGGCCGCTTCGACGAGCCGTTTCACAACACGATCGTAGTTGCCCTCCAGCACGATCAGGCGCGACAGCGCGGAACATTTCTGGCCCTGGTAACCGAACGCGGAGTAAATCGAATCGACGATCGCTTCGTCGAGATCGGCATCGGAATCGACGATGACGGCGTTCTTGCCGCCCATCTCGCAAACGACGCGTTTCAATTCCAACTGGCCTTCGCGCGTTTCGCCGGCGCTCTTCCAAATCCGCAGCCCCACTTCGCGCGAGCCAGTAAACGCGATCATGTGGACGTCCTTGTGATCGACGAGGTGCTGGCCGATGACGCGGCCTTTGCCTGGCAGAAAATTCAGAACGCCGGGCGGGATGCCGGCTTCCTCGAACATCTCCATCAGCATCGCGCCGCAGACGGCGGATTGTTCCGCCGGCTTCATGATGACCGTGTTGCCGGTAACGATCGCGGCCGAGACCATGCCGGTCAGGATCGCCATCGGGAAATTCCAGGGCGCGATGACAAGGGCGACGCCGCGCGGCCAGTAATGCTGGTAGCTTTCTTCGCCCGGCACATCCTGCGTGAGTCGCGGCAATCCGCGCAGCCGCATCTGCTGCGCGTAAAAGAGAAGGAAATCGATCGCTTCGCGAATATCGCCATCCGCTTCGGCCCACGGCTTGCCCACTTCGAAAACTTCGAGCGCGGACAACTCGAACCGGCGGCGATCCATGATCGTCGCCACCCGCTCCAGCAATTCGGCGCGGTGCTCGACACTGGTGCGGCACCAGTGCTCGAACGCTTTTTTCGCCGCGGTCACGGCCGCTTCCGCATGATCGACATGGGCTTCCGCCACGGCGCCGATCACCTGGGTCGGCGAGCTGGGGTTGATCGAGTCGATCAGGTTGTCGGTCCAGATGTTCTCGCCGTCGATGACGATCGGATATTTCTGCCCGAGCTTCGCTTTCATCTCGCGCAGCGCGGTGCGCATTTTTTCCTGGCTGCTTCGATGGACAAAATTCACCAGCGGTGAGTTTTCGTAGGTGTCGCCCGGCGGTGTGTCGAGCGATTGGCCGTTGCGCGAATGACCTCCTGTAGTGGCGGGCGTGTCGCCCGCACGATGCGCCGTTGCAGGCGACACGCCTGCCGCTACAGGGGAGCGTTTCAGAAGGGAGCGCGGATCGCGCAGCAATTGTTCGGGGCCTGCTTTGTCGGAGAACTTCGCCTTGAGGAATCCTTCGTTGGACGTGTTCTCGAGCAAACGGCGAACGAGATACGACATGCCGGGGAGCAGCTCGCCGACCGGACAATACTCGCGGACGCGATAACCCATCTCGACCAGCGCGCGCTTGATCGGGCCGGCCATTCCGTAAAGGAGTTGAAACTCGAAGCGGCTTTTATCGATCCCCAGCTGCTCCGCGAAGGCCTGCGCGTGCGCGATGCTGCGGACGTTGTGCGAACCGAATGCCGCAGGCACGAGCGATTCGTTCTCGAGCAGGATGCGGGTGCAGACGTCGCAGTACGCGTCGCTCTCCGGTGTGTGGAGCCAGACCGGGACGCGCCAGCCGTTCTGCGCCGCCTTGATCTTCTCATAATCCCAGTAAGCGCCTTTCACGAGCCGCACGGTGAAACGCGTGCCGCGCTCCTTCCCCCATTCGATCAGATTGGTCAGGTCGCGCTCGGCATCGCGTAGATACGCCTGGATGACGATGC
>JBEEHI010000253.1:0-3439 GCA_041167305.1 Verrucomicrobiota bacterium | reverse complement strand
GTAGTCGAAGAAGTAGGAGATGTTTTGGATCGGACGGTAATGCGTGGAAGAACCGTCGAGCGCCAGATAGTGGCGGAACGTTTCCGGGATCAGCAGCGGGCTTTTGGTGAAGGGATTGTCGCGAGTCAATGAGGCATCGTCCCAGATCAATTCTCCCGACAGGGCGGGGAAGCGCACCGCGATGCTGAACAGCGCAAGAATAACACAGCGTATCCAGTTCGGCCTCGTTCGTTCGAGGACTCGGCTAGACAAAGACATCGTGATTCCTCGAGAGAGCGCGTCGTCTTTTCAATTGAGGCGCCGCTCCGAACGCGCGAGCGCGTTCAACTGCGAGACCTGGTCAAGAGCGGCCCGCGCTTCCTCATTGCGCCCCATTTTCTCAAGGATATCGGAAAGCAACAGATACTGGCGCGGCTGATCCGGCTGGCGCGCGACGGCACGGCGCTGAATTGCGCAGGCGGCTTCCAATCGATTTTGCAGCACCTTCATCGCCGCGATGAGGTTCAGCGATTCGGCATCGTGAATATCGAGCCAGCTCGCGTGCCGCAACGCTGCTTCGGCGTGTTCGGCATCGCCGCGTTCTGCATACAAGCGACCCATCGCCAGGAAAACGCCGTTATGCCACCAGTGGGTCCGCGCGAAATCCTGAATCATCGGCAAAGCCGAATCGGCGCCGCGCACCTCGCGCAGCAATTCCGCTTCGAAGCTGACCAGCTCCCAGATTCCCGGATAATCAGAGCGCGCCTTTTCCAAAATGGCGAGCGCCGCCTGGTCGTCGTGTTCCTTGTGGCGCAGGTGGGCGACGTTCAGGGTCGCGATCCAGGTCCTGGGATATTGCGTGCGCGATTCCTCGGCGGACTTGCTTGCCGCGGCGAAAACAGCTTCGGCTTCCTGCGTTTTTCCCTGGCGAAACAAGGCTTCGCCTAGATTGCTGCGGGCCATGGTGTAGTCGGGGCTGATTGCCAGCACCCGGCGAAAGAGCGCCTCGGCTCTTGCGTATTCGCCCTTCGAGGAATAGACGTGGCCCAGATTCATCGCGACGCGCAAACTCTTTCCGCCGGCGGCCAGCGTGCGCTGGTAAAACGTCTCGGCGTTCACCCAATCGGTGCTGCGGACAAAACTGCGTGCGCTTAGACCAAGACAGGCGATACAGGCAAACGCGATCGCGACGCGACGCCATCGGTTTGAAAGTTCGAGCAGGCAGCCGGCGCCGAAGATGAGGAAGCCAACGCTCGGCAGGTAAAGCCAATGCTCGGCGACAGTGGCATTCAGATCGAAAAGGTTTGAGGTCGGCAGATAAGCGGCGAGGAACCAGGCGGCGCCGAAGATTCGGATCCCGCGCGCCGGGCCTTTGCGCGCCGCAGCGACGATGAGCCCGGCCGCGACAATGAGGCCGGCGATGGAAAGGTATTCCACGGCGACTGCCTTTCGCCAGCTCGCGCCGCTTTGCAGACTGTCCGGATCAAAGACCGTTCGCTCCATGTGCAGGTTGACGGGCCAGACCATGAGCCGGCCATAATCGCCAAGCGCGCGGGCCATGAGGGCCGCGCGAACCGGCGCCGGCCAGCCGGTCGATGACGCAATCGTGGTGATGCGCTGCTCCGGCAACTGGCGCAAGGCTGCGTAACAACCGACCACGAGCAGACAAGCCACGAGCGCGGCAATCTTCACCCGGCGTGGCGTTGTCTTTTCGAAAATGAACAAATGACCAAGGAACATCGCTACCCACAAGCTGGCACTCTCCCTCGAACAGAGCGCGAGGAGCAGGGAAACCGCCGCGAGAAAGAAGACGACGCATCGCATGACCGGGGGCCGTGTCGTCTCTCGACCGCGGAAGTAAAGGAGCCAGCTGCCGCAGGCAAAAAAGAAGGCCAGGCTATCCGCTCGGCCGGAAATGTAATCGACCGCCGCGCTGTGGACCGGATGAACCACCCAGAGAAGCGCGGCAAAGAAGGAGGCGATCGAAACGAAGGAACGGCGACTGTCACCGACGAAGCCTTTCAACAATCGCGCGAGCAACAGGTAGAGCAGGATCCCACTGCCGACATGCCAGAGAACATTCGAGAGATGGAAGCCGTAAGGATCAGTGTTCCAAACCAGGTAATCGAAAATGTAGGAGATGTTTTGGACCGGCCGGTAATGCGCGGAGAAGGAATCGAGAAAGAGATAATGCCGGAACGACTCCAGGATGAGGACCGGGCTTTTGATAAAGGGATTGTCGCGCGCAAGGTATTGGTCGTCCCAGATGAGCTGGCCCTGGAGCGAGGGGAAATGGACCGCGAATCCAAACAGGGCGAGGAGAGTGCAACGCACCCAGGTCCGTCGTAACAGCGCACCTGTCCTGTGGAGCAGCGACCTGTCAGCAGCGCCGGATAGAGTGGCAGGAGAAGTTAACGCGGCGTCCATTTTGTGAGGTTGAGTTCACTTGGGTTTCTCGGTCCTTAAACAAGAGAGCGTCCTTCCGTTGCCGAAAGGACGCTCTTCATGTTGAGAACCGCGGCGGTTAGTTAAAGGGCGACCAGAAGGTGTCGTCCGTTACATCCGAGAGATTGCTCTTGGCGACAGCCGGAACGGACACGTGCGTGTCGACGGTCTGGGGACCGTAGTCATCCTTGAACAAATCCTGGCCGCTCGCGTAGAGGACTGTGTCTTTCTTCAGGTAGTTAGTCCAATCCGAAACGGCGACGGGATCGCCGGTCTTCTTGGCTGTTTCGATGGCGTATTGATCAACGGCTGAATCGATCAGGCGAAGATCGTTGATGATCTTGGAAGCCTGGGAGCGCTTGCGGGCTCGAAGGAATCCAGGAACGGCGATGGCGGCGAGCAGGGCAATGATCGCCACCACAATCATGATTTCCACGAGGGTGAAGCCCCCTCGTTTGGTGGTGAGTTTTTTAAGCATGGCTAGGAGTGCGTCTTTCTATTTTTTATTTACTGCCGAGGTGCAAGGGGGCGTGACTTTTTGGTCTCGTTCTCACAACTCATTCCCTGCCACCAGCGAGCCGATGACAGGAGAATGAATCGTTAGATTCTTAGTTATAGGGTGACCAGAACGTCACGTCGGTGACGTCCGAGAGCGCGGTCTTCGAATTCCCCGGCACGGCCGGCAGCTTGTCGACAGTCTGTACGCCGTAGGTGTTATTCAGAATGTCAAGACCCGTGGTGTACAGGTTCGTGCCCTTCTTGAGGTAGTTCGTCCAGTCGGCCACGTTGACGGTGTCGCCACTCTTCTTGTTGGTCTCGATCGCGTACTGGTCGACAGCGGAGTCGATCAGGCGCAGATCGTTAATAATGCGGCTTGCCTGGGAACGTTTACGAGCGCGGAGGAATCCGGGCACCGCAATCGCCGCCAGCAAAGCGATGATCGCCACTACGATCATGATTTCCACGAGGGTGAAACCCCCGCGGCGTTTGTTGAGTTTGTTTAACATGTTGTTGC
>JBEEHI010000252.1:0-7772 GCA_041167305.1 Verrucomicrobiota bacterium | reverse complement strand
GTGGAGATGTTCAACGATCTCGCGGGAGTAGGTGTCGAGGTTGGCGAGGGGCTGGCCGTCGGTGTTGCGGTTGGCGTCGCTGTTGGGGTCGGTGTTGGAGTTGGTGTCACCGACGGATCGTAAAGCTCACAGCTCCCAAGAAGCCGGCTCGCAGTGCCGTTGTCGTTACCGATTCCAGCAGCAAGAAGCACCTTGCCATTGAAGAGCAGCGTTTCCGTGTGATTAGAGCGTGCGGTCGCAAGGCTGCCGGCGAACGTCCAGCTCCCGGTCGCCGGATCGTAGACCTGGGCGTTTGGGAGACTAACGCCGTTATATCCTCCTGTGACCAGCACCTTGCCCGTGAGTAACAAGGTGGCTGTGTGCCGTCCCCGTGCCGCGTCGAGGCCGCTGGTCGGACTCCAAGTCCCGGTCGCCGGATCGTACAGCTCGGCGCTCGAACGATAAACGGCGCCGTCATATCCGCCCACGACCAGCACCTTGCCCGTGAGTAACAAGGTGGCTGTGTGCAGTCCCCGTGCTACACCGGTGCTGTTCGTCGCACTCCATGTCCCGCTCGCTGGGTCATACAGTTCTGCGCTCGCGAGATAACTGCCGTTAGATCCGCCGACAATGAGCACCTTGCCGTTGGGCAACAACGTCGCTGTATGAAATCCCCGGGCCGCGCCAAGGCTGCCAGTCGCGGTCCAAGTCCCGCTCGCCGGATCATATAGCTCCGCGCTGGCGAGAGCGCCACTTGTGCCGATCCCTCCTGCAACGAGCACCTTTCCGTTGGGGAGCAATGTCGCCGTATGAACAAAGCGTCCAGTGGTTAGGCTGCCTGTCGCTGCCCAGGTCCCGTTCGCGGGATTATACAGCTCCGCGCTTGCGAGGCGCAGGTCGCCAAATTCGGTGGTGTTATTACGTCCTCCAACAACCAGCACGTTTCCGTTTGGGAGCAACGTCGCTGTGTGACTATCGCGTGGCGTTTTGAGGCTACCTGTGAATGTCCAGTTCCCGCTCGCCGACTCGTAGAGCGCCGCGCTCGCTTGATCGTGACAACAGATGCTGGTTGTTTCACCTCCGGCGGCAAGGACCTTCCCGTCCTGCAGCAAGGTCGCCGTGTGAAGATCGCGGGGGCCAACGTCGCCGGTGCTCTCGAAAGCGAAGGCCGTTCCGGCGCTGATCTGCATCAACACCGGTCCCGCGCCGAGAAAGAGCAGCGCTAGCGCGACCCGGTGCGCGACCATAAAAAGACGGGCGGCAAAGGAACGCAATACTTTCACATTGCGTCCGCCTATTCCTTGTCGTTTAGACAAGCGTTCCGTCATCCGCGTAACAATACCAGAAACCGCTTCCTTGTCGTCTGGTTTGCCAAACGCGATTGAACTTTTGCTCATCCGTCGCATTGGGATTACTGACTTCCTACTTTCCACGTTCTACTTTGTTTCTTACCATGCCTGGCCTGTTTGATCCGCTCGAGATTCGAGAAGTAATATTTGGCAATCGGGTATTCGTCTCGCCGATGTGCCAGTATTCGAGCGAGAATGGATACGCGAACGACTGGCATCTCGTTCATCTCGGCAGCCGCGCAGTGGGCGGCGCGGGATTGATCCTGACCGAAGCGACGGCGGTTCTGCCGGAGGGACGCATCAGTCCGCAGGACCTCGGCATCTGGGAGGACGGGCACATCGAGATGCTGAGCCGCATCGTCGGTTTCATTCATGAACAGGGGAGCATTGCCGGAATGCAATTGGCTCACGCGGGCCGCAAGGCAAGCACGAGCCGGCCCTGGGAAGGTCACGACGCCGTTCCCGAAAGCGAAGGCGGCTGGACGAAGGTCGTGGCGCCGAGCGCGCTAAAATTTTCGGACACTTATCCGATGCCGCAGGCGCTCACGCGCGACGGCATTCAGGAAGTGATCGAAGGCTTTGCCGCGGCCGCTCGGCGGGCCTGCCAGGCGGGGTTCCGCGTCGTGGAGATTCATGCGGCGCACGGCTACCTGATTCACGAGTTTCTGTCGCCGCTCAGCAACAAACGGGAGGACAATTACGGCGGCTCGTTCGAGAATCGAACCCGGCTCTGCCGTGAGGTTGTCGCGACCGTGCGATCGGCGTGGCCGAAAGAATTGCCGCTCTTCGTGCGCATCTCGGCGACGGATTGGGTCGAGGGCGGTTGGAACATCGATGAGTCGGTAAAGCTCGCCGGCGAGTTGAAGCAGATAGGAGTGGACCTCATCGATTGTTCTTCCGGTGGAAACGCGCTGGACGCGAAAATCCCCGTCGGCGCCGGTTACCAAACAGCCTTTGCCGAGAAGATTCGTCGCGAAGCCGGAATCATGACGGGAGCGGTCGGGATGATTACCGATCCCGTCCAGGCGGAGCACATCATCCAGACGGGACAGGCCGATGCTGTGATCATGGCGCGCGAGTTCTTGCGCGACCCGTACTGGCCATTGCGAGCGGCGCGAGAACTGGACCAGTCGATCGCATGGCCGGTCCAATATCTACGGGCCGCCCCGAAAGGCGCGCAGCCTCGCGTATCGGTCGACCTGAAGAGTTTCGAATCGTGCTTCGAAGAACAGCACGGCGTGCCAAGGAAAGTGACCAGTGACGAGTGACAAGTGACGAGTTTTGGAACGCCGATGTCGTAATCGTGCTCGCGCTCCTGCTGTGATCGAATCCGGCGATTAACCACGCTCGCTGGCTGGCGCTGGCTTGTGCAGGCAAGCTGCCTGCGCTCCCCTTGAAGGATGCAAACTCAGCGCGCCAGCACATCACGCGCGCTTGCCCGGCGTTTGCATCCGCGGCTCGCCAAATGGTTCGGAGAAAATTTTGCGGACTTCACCCATGCGCAGTTGCTGGCGGTGCCGGCGATTCTCGATCGTAAATCGATCTTGCTTACCTCGCCGACGGGCAGCGGGAAAACTCTGGCCGGGTTTCTTGCGATCTTCGACGCACTGTTGAGAAAATTGGATGCCGGGACGCTGACCTCGACGGTGCAATGCATCTACGTCTCGCCACTGCGCGCGCTCGCTTACGATATTGGCAAGAATATCCGGGCGCCGATTATCGGGATGGACCTTGAGAAAAAGGTGCGCATCCATTTGCGCACGGGAGACACGCCGTCGAGCGAGCGCGTGAAATTTCGGGACCGCGCCGCGCATATTCTCGTAACGACGCCCGAAAGCCTGGCGGTGATGCTGGCGCAGCAAAGTTACGCGGCGCATTTTGCCGAGTGCGAGTTCGTCGTCGTCGACGAACTGCATTCCTTCGCCGGGAACAAGCGCGGCGCGGACCTGACGTTGTCGCTCGAGCGCTTGGAACGGCTGTGTCTCCAACGAGATCCCCGAGTGACGCCGCTCTGCCGCATCGGGCTGTCGGCAACGGCGGCGCCCCTCGATCTGCTGGCGCGATTTCTCGTCGGTGAAGGACGCGATTGCCGGATCGCTCAGGCGCAAACGGAGAAAAAATCTTTGGTCGAAGTTTTTTCACCGATTCGGCGGAAGCCGTATCCGCCGGCGGGCTACACCGGCGTGCGACTTTACGCGGAACTGGCTGAGTTGATTCGCCGCCGGGAATCGGTCCTTGTTTTCACGAACGTTCGCTCGGCCGCGGAACAAGTTGGATTGCGACTGAAGGAGCTGCTTCCCGACCTCGCGCCGCAGATCGAGATCCATCACGCGTCGCTTGATCGGAGTGTGCGGCTCGAAGTGGAGGACCGGCTGAAGAACGGCGAGCTGCGCGCGGTGGTCTGCTCGACGAGCCTGGAAATGGGGATCGACATTGGCGCGGTTGATCTGGTCGTGATGGTGGCGACACCGAAAGGTGTTTCGCGCGCGATCCAACGAATCGGACGCTCTGGGCATTCGCTCGACCGCAGCAGCCACGGCGTGCTCGTCGCCACCAACATCAACGATCTCGTCGAGGCGACCGTGACGGCAAAGCTGGTCCGCGAACGCGCGCTCGATCCGATCAAGATCCAGGAAAAGCCGTACGACGTCGTCGCGCAACACATCGTCGGCCTGGCGGCGAGTGCGCCAATCCAGGCGGATGAGGTTTTCGATTTGGTCCGTCGCGCTTATCCCTTCCGCAATCTTATCCGCGAAGAATTCGATCGCGTCCTTCAATACCTGGAAGGCGGCGGCGCCGCGCTTCAACAACAATACGCGGGCGTGTTCGGGAAAATTCGCGTCGACGACGGGCTCATTTCCCTGGCGCATCCAAGGATCGCGCGCGAATTCCTGGTCAACATCGGCACGATCCACTCGGAAGGTTTTATCGACGTGCTTCTGCGACGCCGACGGCTCGGCTCGGTGGAAGAGAACTTTATCAAGCAACTCCAGATAGGTGATCTGTTCGTTCTCGGCGGACGCATCGTGCGGTTGATCGATACCGGCGTGCAGGAAGCGTACGTGGAGCGCGCGGACGGGCATTTGCCGACGGTCCCGCGCTGGAACGCCGCGAAGATGCCGCTCACTTCGGGTCTGGCGCGAGCGGTTCGCCAACTGCGGACGGAACTCGAAGCGCAGGTTCGGAAAAGTTCCGACGACGCGGCGATCGCTGACTGGCTCGTGGAACGATATGAAATCTCGATCGCGAATGCGCAGGCGATCGTGGAATTGTTCCGCGCGCAGCTCAGGGTCTCGGAAATTCCAATCGGCCGAAAAATGCTGATCGAGCTGTATTGCGAGGGGAATCATGCGCATTACTTTTTCCATTCACTTATCGGACGGAGCGCAAACGACGCGCTCTCACGGATCGTGGCGTTACGGGTGAAGAATCGCATCGGTGGCAATGCGCTGGTGACGATCGACGACTACGGATTCCTCCTGACTTTGCGGCGGTTCCAGGAATTGCCGCTGACGGAGCTACGGGATTGTTTCCTCCGCGAAAATGCCGAGCGCGATCTCAGTGTGGCATTGCGAGGATCCGAGCTGGTGAAGTGGCAATTCCGCGGCGTCGCCCAGACAGGCCTGATGGTGCCGCGGAATTTGCCGGGGAAACAGCGGAAGCAGAAGCAACTCAGCTGGAGCGCCGAAGTTTTATTCCGCGTGCTGGAGCGGCACGAACCGGATCATCCGCTGCTCGTCGAAGCGTACCGTCAAGCGACGCACACTTTTCTCGATGCCGAAGCAGCCTACGAATTTCTCGCCGACGTCCAGGATTTCGACTGGAAGCTCGTGGAGCTTCCCGTTGTCTCGCCGTTCTCGTTCGCGATCTACGCCAGCGTCATCAAGGAGAACATGATGTTGGAGGATCCAACGGCCGCCATCGAGCGGATCTACCGCGAGATGTATGCCAAGGTCGAGAGCGCGACTTCTTCTCCATCTTCGTAATCGTGCCAAAAACGCGAAAGGAGTGGGATCTTGCGATCCCACTCCTCCCACACATGAGCGAGGCTTCTCCTTAGCTTTTGCTCTGCGAAATTACGTTTTGCTCTGCGAAACCACTTCGTTGAGTTTGAAGATCGGCAGGAACATGGCGATCACGATGCCGCCCACGATCACACCGAGGAAAACAATCAGGAGCGGTTCGATCAAGGATGTCAGGGCATCCAGCATCGCTTCGATTTCTTCGTCCCAGAAATCGGCCATCTTCTCCAGCATCGTGTCGATCTTGCCGGTCGCTTCGCCGGCCGCGACCATTCGCAGCATCATCGGCGGGAAAATCGGTTTCTTGGAAAGCGCGACCGAAAGGTTGTCGCCTTTCTCCACATCCGAGGCGACGCCGTTGATGCTGGTTTCGACAACGTGGTTGCCAGAGGCACCGCCGACGATGTCGAGCACTTCGAGGATCGGCACACCGCTTCGGATCAGCTGCGCGAAGGTGCGGGCGAAACGCGACATGCAGATTTTGTGAATGAGGGGCCCGAAGATCGGGAGCTTGAGCTTCCATTTGTCCCAAATTTGTTTGCCGCGAGTCGACCGGAGGAAGGTGCGAATACCGAAGAATATCCCGAAGATACCGAGGATCAGGAAGTACCACTCGCCGCGCATGAAATCGCTGACGTCGATCAGAAACTGGGTAGGCGCGGGAAGTTTGGAGCCAAAGTCTTTGAAGATTTCGCCGAAGATTGGAACGACCTTGACGATAAGAAACGTCGTGATGGCCATCGCGATGCAAATGACGATAACGGGATAAGTCATCGCGGATTTGACCTTCTTGCGCAGGCGGGCGCTCGCTTCGAGGAAACCGGCGAGCCGATCGAGAATTTCCGCGAGCAAACCGCCGCTCTCGCCGGCTTTCACCATGCTCACAAACAGACGGTCGAAAACGCGAGGATGTTTCGCGATCGATTCGTGGAAAGTCTCGCCCCCTTGCACGCGGGTGGTCACATCGCTGATGATGTGGCGCAGGCTTTTCTGGCGCTTCGGGTCGCACTGATCGTAGAGCGCGGTCATCGCCTGGACGAGCGAAATGCCGGCCTCGATCATGGTAGAGAGCTGACGGGTGAAGAGAACGAGGTCGGTTTCCTTAACGGTCCAGGTTTTCTTGCGCTGTTTGGCGGCAGCTGATTTTTGTTGGAGCGATAAAACCATCAAGCCCCGACTCATCAGGCTGGTGACGGCGTTGTCCTCGTTAAGGGCATCTTGGATTCCGGAAACGATCTTGCCGGACATGTCTCGGGCTTGGTAGGAGAAGGTGATCATGTTATGGTAATTATATTCCGTATAGCATCTACGGTGCCACCGCGGCTTCGCCTCAATGCCTCAAACGGGTCTTGAGGGCGCCTTTCCCAGCGTCGATCATCCTTGCCGATGCCTGTAGCCTCTGAAATCGAACCGGTTTCTCCCGGAATCTCCATCTGGCGATGTTATGACCGGTCGGTGAAGGCGGATCTGTTCTCTACCGCCTTGGAAACCGCTTCAGGCACCTATCTCATCGATCCAATCCCGTTGGCGCCGGAAGCGGTCGCCAGTTTGGCGGGCCAAATCAAAGTCGCGGGAATCATCGTCACCAACGGGAACCACGAGCGAGCGGCGGCGCAGTTCTCCGAGAAGTTTGCGGTCCCGATCTACCTGTCTGCCACATTGATCGGCGCCATGCGATTGCCGTCGGCCACTCCGGTTCAGGACAAAGGCCTTCTGACAGCACTAACCGCTGTCGAGGTCGAGGGCGCCCCTGCCGGCGAGATCGCCATCCATAATGCGGTGGGCGACGGAACAATGGTTGTCGGGGATGCGCTGATTAACTTCGAACCGTATGGGTTCGCGCTCCTTCCCGCGAAGTACTGCTCGAACTTCAAAGTGATGCGCGAGTCGTTATCGCGGCTTCTGGACTACTCGTTCGATCGAATGCTCTTCGCTCACGGGCTGCCGATCCTGTCTCGCGCCCGCGAACGGCTGGAGCAGTTACTGAAGGACCATCGTTAAGTGCAAATCGATTCAGCTCCGCCGAACGCCGTCACGCGTTTCCTCCGCCTGATCCGCTTCTCGCACACTATCTTCGCCCTGCCCTTTGCCCTGGGCGCGCTATTGGTGGCGGCCGACGGACACCCAACCTTGCGAACACTAGTGCTGGTCCTCGTCTGCATGGTACTCGCCCGGACCGCGGCCATGCTTTTCAACCGCGTGAGTGACTGGTCCATCGACCAAAGAAATCCGCGAACTGCCACGCGACATCTCCTTCTCACGAAACCGGTCGCGTGGGGGCTGCTGGCCATCAGCTCCGCTGCTTTTCTTGCCGCAAGTGCTGCAATCAATCGCATGACCGCCATACTCGGGCCGGTCGCGCTTGCGATCAGCTTCTTCTACTCGCTAACAAAACGCTTCACGAAGGGGACTCACTTCTTCC
>JBEEHI010000251.1:0-4898 GCA_041167305.1 Verrucomicrobiota bacterium | reverse complement strand
CCGCGAGCGGCGAGACCGTTCGCAAACGAACCACCTACGTCGAGCTGGCGACTTCCGCCCAGATGCCGACCGAGCCGTGCAACGTTCATGGCGAAGCGCGGACGCGGCTGGTGCGCGATCTGCCGGTGTCCGGTTTCCCGCGCGCCTCGCTCGCCGTCGATCCGAAGGTCGTTCCGCCCATCACGCCACAAGGGCCCGTGCTTCTTGCGGAGAACGATCCGTATAACGCGGTGCATTCGACTACGAAACCAAAGCCGGTGGAAAAACCCGAAGCGGAGAAGCCGGCCGGCGACGAAGATAAATTGCCGGATCCGACGAAACCCGTTCTGAAAGCGGAAGCGGTCCAACCTGACGCGACGAAGCCCGCGCCGAAAGCGGAGGCCGTGGAAACACCGGCGCAAAAGCCGGTCCCGAGAGCAGAACGCGTTGAGCCCGAATCCACCAAACCGATCCTGCGAGCCGAACCTGTGACGCCCACCCCGCCGAAAAAAGAGATTCGCCGTGCCGAGGCCGTCCACCCGAGCGACGAAATCCCCAAGGACTCGATCCTGCGGCCCACCCCACCGCCGCCATCGGATCCGGACGAGTAGCAATGGAACCGAACACTCGCACAAGCTTTCGCCTCACCGTCCTGAATCCCGGCGGCGGCGACGATCCCCAGGAATTTCCGGACGGCGCCGGGGAAACGGCGTTGCCGCATCCGCCGACGAACTTCCATGCCTACGCGGCGTGCACCCGTGGAAGTTTTCAGCGCGAAACAAAAATTGCCATCGCCCAAAACACGCCAGTGCTGGTTCTCCTGCGCGGCGATTTCAGCGCTTCCGAGCGCGCCATGGAGACGTTGCAGAATGCCGGGCGTTTCGTGGCCGTTTCGCTCAAGGAAACCGGCCTGCATCAAATCGCCGATCAACTCCACCGTTCCACCCGACTTGCTCGTTTCGTTCGCACCGTCCAGAAAGCGGACGCCTGTCTCGCCCCGACCCCGGAGGCCGCTGACTTTTGTCGCGCCTTGCGCGGCGACGACCGTTCCATGTTCATTCCGACGCCGTATCCCGTCGATGATCCACGCTGGGATTTTTCCCGGCCCATCGAACAACGCTCCGGGATTTTCATCGGCACTCGCGAATGGGATGTGCCATCGCGAAATCACCTCGCGGCGCTAATGGTCGCGCGCCGGCTCAGCAGCAGCACCGGCGAACACGTGACGGTCTTTGATTACGCGGGCCGGAAAGGTGCGCGCCTTTTGTCGGAGCTCGGCTTCGCTGATGGCAAACTGCGCGTTCTCAACAAGAAGCTCGCTTACCCGGATTACCTGCGAGAGATGGCGCGGCACAAAATCGTGCTGCAGCTCGATACCAGTTTCGTTCCCGGTCAGGTCGCGGGCGACGCCCTGCTCTGCCGCGTCCCGTGCGCCGGCGGAAACGGCGCGATCGATCGTCTCGCGTTTCCTGCCACCTGTGGATTCGCGCGGCCGATCAGCGAGGTCGAACAGCTGGCGTCACGGTTGCTGACCGAGGGAGATTTCTATCGCGCGAGTGTCACAGCGATGATTCCGGCTGCGTCGAAGACGCTCGGCTTCGAAGTCGTCGCGAAACAGCTCGAAGCGTTTTTCAGGTAGCGATCGCTTCGAGGTAATAGTTCTCGAGCTGGCGCGTCTGGCCGGTTTGTTCGAAGTGCTTCCGGACAATCTCAGCGCCGTTCCGAGCGATGGCGGCCAGTCCTTCCGGATTCGCAGTCCGCTCGAGCAGGGCGAGCGCGAGCGCCGCGTCGTCCCGCTCCGGCACGAGGATTCCGCTTCGGTCGTTCTCGATCGCTTCGGGAATTCCACCGTGCTCAGTAGCGAAAACCGGCAGCCCGCTCGCCATCGCTTCCAGCATGGAATTCGGAACACCTTCCTGGTTTCCGTCCCCTCCGACCTCGCTCGGGTGCAGGAAGATGTGCGACTGATAAAACAATTCGCGCAGCTGGTTTTGGGAAATGAATCCCGGAAAGAAAACTTTGTCGGCGACGCCGAGTTCCGCGGCCAGCGCTCCCAGCTCGTTTCGGAGCGGACCTTCGCCGGCGATCGTGAACGTCGCGGCCGGATGCCGTGCCGCGAATTTCGCGAACGCGCGCAGGCTCACGCGGAGTCCCTTCTTTTCGATTAACCGGCAGGCCTGAACGAATTTCCAGGCGCCCCGATCGGGCCACTCGCGTTCCCGAAACGGAATCTCATCGACCGGTATCCCGGTATGCTGAAGCCGAATCTTTCCCGCGGGACAACCGATGTTGATGAGCGCCCGGCCTAACGACTCGGACCGAACCAGGACCAGCCGCACCGCCTCGAGCATTTGCTGCGTCGCCGCGCGGTAAGCCGGTTTGTCGAGATCGACCATGACATCCGCGCCGTGGAACGAAACGACTGACGGTTTCGCCCACGCCTGGATGAGCGGCAGGAGATGCACGGCGATGTGACCAAAATAAATATGGAGCAGCGCCGCTTTCTCCGGCTCGAGAATGCCGATCAGCTTCCTCGTTTCGCCGGCGGAAATCTGCCACGGCGTGTCCCGCATTTGTTTATACCAGATCCGCCGCGCGAAATGCGTCCGCGGTTTGCCGACAACGGCGATTCGATCGAATGGATAGCGCGCCGCTTCCTCCCGCTTTTGCGCGATGACAAACGGCTCCACCCGCCGGAGCGAAGTGATCTGCCGGTAGATGTGCAGCATCTCCGGCTTCAGGAACGTCGCGCAATAGCAGGCGACTATCGGCCGTGAGATTTCAGTCGAGTGCGGCTCGGCCGCCATTTTAGGCATCGAGCGATGGAGCGCCCGATCCACCCCAAAGTCAAAACTGGAACACGAAAAACTTAATGCCCTTCCACTTCCCCGGATCGGTCTGACCGTTCTGAGCCGGCACCTGGTTCATTGGCGCGGGAACAAAAACGATTGCCTCCTGGGAAGTGCCGTACTTGGCAGGTGCCTTCGGATTGAACATCTGGAGAAAGTTGCCGCCGCGAACGCCGCGCGGAATCACGCCGTCCACCTTTCCTGGTGAGAGCGGCGTCGGTCGCTCGCGTTGCGATTTCTGGCGCGTCCGATCAATGGGCGCTCGATAGGTTTCTCCGAGAACGGAGCTGGCAGCAGTGGCGATCAGGCAAAGAACGAGCAGGCTAGTTTTCATAGGTTAAGGCCGAACGATGGAGTGTCAGTTGAATCAGGTTGCCGCGCGGAAAGCAAGTACTCTGCGTTCACCGAGCGATTGAACCGCCAAATCGATGAATTGGTTTCGGGAATCCTTGCCCGCCCCACGGCTCCAGCGCACAATCAGGACGCGATGGATTACCTGGAAAAAGCCCGGCGCGTTCTCGACATCGAAATTTTCGAGGTGCAGCGTTTGCGTGAGCGGCTGGACGAGAACTTTTCGCGCGCGGTCACCCTGATCAAGGAGAGCCTTGAAGCGCGCGGTAAAGTTGTCGTTCTCGGCGTCGGAAAATCGGGGCACATCGGACGCAAGATTGCTTCCACGCTCACGAGCACCGGTTCGCCCGCCGTGGTGCTCGATTCGCTCGACGCCTTGCATGGCGATCTCGGGATGGTTGCCGACGGCGACGTCGTCCTCGCCTTCAGCGCAAGCGGTGAAACCGAAGAGCTGTTGCGCGTCCTGCCGGCGATCGCCCGGTTCCAGGTGCAGATCATCGCGATTTGCGGCGACATGAATTCGAGCCTCGCCCAAAACGCGCACGTCGTTCTCGACGTCAATATCGAGCAGGAAGCTTGTCCGCTGAATCTCGCGCCGACTTCGAGCACAACCGTCATGCTCGCCCTCGGCGATGCGCTGGCGATGGTGCTGCTCGAAGCCCGCGGCTTTCAGAAAGAAGATTTCGCCCGGTTCCATCCCGCCGGAATGATCGGCCGCAGCCTGCTCCTGCGCGTCCACCAGATCATGCGGCCGCGTCACGCCCTGGCCATGGTCGCGCCCGACGCTCCCATTCGCACCGTCCTCAAAACCATGACCGATGTCCGCGCGGGCGCCGCCGTCGTGGCCGATGAAGAAGGCCAGCTCCTGGGGATTTTCACCCACGGCGATTTCGTTCGCCATTTCCAATCCGACGCGAAGATCGCCGATCGCCTCGTGGGCGATCTCATGACGTTAAACCCCGTAACCGTTCACCAGGACAAACTGGCCGTGGAAGTCTTGAACCTCCTCGAACGCCACCGCATCGACGACCTTGTAGTCGTCGACGACAACCAGGCCCCCGTCGGCATCGTCGATTCGCAGGATTTGACGAAGCTGAAGTTGCTGTAGACGTCCAACCCTAAAGACAGTTCCCCTCATGGCAGAAAGCTTTCTCCGCTACACGGATTTGGCCGCGGCGATCCAATTGGCTAGAAGCCGAGGGATGACCAATGCTCAAATCGTCCGCGCCCTTTCAGCCAATTTGCCGTATCCGGAGGCCATGGCCCTCGCGCGTCGCGCGGCGCCGCTGCTGGATCTCAAAGTCAGCGAGTTCCTGCGCCTGCGACGGAACTGCTAAACAAGTTATGCGTCGCGGACTTTCTGGATGAAGCGTTCGCTGTAGCCTTCCCGCCGCAGAGACTCGTCGTTCATCGACTTGCCTTGCTTCTTCGCCACTTCTTTCGTCGCTCGAAGAAGCTGCCGCGTGGCCTGATCGAGGATCTCGTCTTCGGAACGTTGTCGCGGTTTGGCGGCCGGCTCTTTGGGCATGCCTTTTCATACACAAAGTCTCGTGAAATGCCAATTCCTTGGGCAGGGGTTGAGAAGTTGAAGGTTACGCGCCATCGTCCTGTCCTCTCAACCACTCAACCTCTCACCCGCTTTATGCCCGCTGCGAACGATCTCCGAAAAGGAATGGCGATAAAATACAATGGCAACACCGCCATTGTCCTCGAAGTCAA
>JBEEHI010000250.1:0-7258 GCA_041167305.1 Verrucomicrobiota bacterium | reverse complement strand
CGCCGGTATCGGTGAAACTGATGTTGACGTGGGTGGCGTCCATGTCCGTGCGGATGCGGAGGATGCCGCGGCGCTTCATCGCTTCGAAACTGTTTTTGATGACGTTGTAGAACGCCTGCTTCATCTGGTCGCGGTCCAGCTCGATCAGCGGAAGGTCGGGGCGCAATTCCGGTTCGACCACGATGTCGCGGTCCGCAATTTCCGGCGCAAAGAAACGAAGCGCTTCCTCGACGATCGAGTTGACGTTCTCCGGGTGGAGGACCGGTTTCGATGGCCGAATGGCCTGAAGGAATTGCGTGACGATCGAATCGAGCCGGGTAATCTCGGCGCGGGAAATTGCGATCGCTTCCTGGAGCTCTTCCTTTACCTTGCCGTCGAGGCGGCGGACCTTGCGCTCCATTAATTGCAAATGGATGTGGAGCGAATTCAGCGGGTTCCCGATCTCGTGGGCGACTCCGGCCGCGAGAAGCGTCAGGGCGTTGAACCGCTCGGATTCAATCGTCTTTTCTGTCGAACGCCGGCTCTCGGTGATGTCGCGCAGGATAATCGCGTGGCCGACCGGTTCAGCTTTGGTCCCGGCTGGAGATTCCCGTCGCTCAATCAAAAGCGGCACAATGTAGAAATTCAGGAACCGATTCGCCGGATAAAAAATCTCCATGTCGCGGCTGACTGCGCCCTGTGATTGCGAGAGCGATTTCCAATCGAGTCCGCGCACCCGTTCGTCGAGCCGTTTCCCGATCGAGGTATCCGCTTCCAGACCGAACAGCTCGCAGGCCGCTTCGTTCACATAAGTAATCCGTCCGTTCGCATCCGTGACGATGATTCCTTCCTGGATCGCGTTGAAGACCGTCTCGATGAGGCCTTTTTCCTGCGCGAGCTGGAGCAGGTAATTCTGCACGTCCTCCGGCCCGATCCGGCCGAGGCGTTCGATCAGTTTATCGAGAAAACCGGACTTCATTGGATTGCAGAATGTAGATTTTAGATTGCGGATTGGGGAGTCGGGAAACAGTCGGCCATTCCGCAATCTTCAATCTGAAATCTGCAATCGCTCATCATTGCTCCCAGAGAAAATGCTCCAGCTGCAGCCGGCTCAATCTCGATTTCGCCTCGTCGCTGCGCGCGCCGCCGACAGAGGCGAGCTTTTGGTAAACCACCGCGGCGGGTTGCCATTTCGAATCGTCCTCGAGCAACCGCGCGGCGTTGAATCCCGCCTTGTAATACCAGAAGAATTCCCGCCGCGGCCGGTCGGGTCGGTTTTCCTCCTCGATGATTTTGTAGAACGTCGCGAGCGCATTCTCGCGATCGCCCAGTTTCTCGAGGCAAATCCCCTTCTTGAACAGAGCCTGGTTGCGCCAATGGACTGGTGTGTCCTTTTGCGCGGCCAGCTGATCATAGATTTCGATCGCACGCTGGTAATTCTCGCGGTTGCTCTCACCGAGCTCATAAAAAATGTCGCCCTTGCCGCAGAGCGCCTCGCGTTTTTCCTCCGGCTTCGCGTTTCCTTGGAGGACTTCGTCATAAAGCGTGGCCGCGTCCTGGCCTTTGCCGAGTCTGCGCTCGATCGCCGCCTGCTCGTTTCGCGCCGCCCATTTCAGCTCACCGTTTTTCTTCACCACTTCGTCGAGCAACACCAGGGCGCGATCGAGCGATTGCGTCGCCATGCTTTGGGTCGCCGATTTCGCCGCGAAAAACAGCGCCCGCTCCGTGAACGGTCCGCGCGGATTTTCCTGCGCCAGGAGTTGAAATTGCGTCTGGGCGTTCGGGAAATCCTGGCGCCGGTAATAGGTCTCCGCCAGTTTCATCCGGACATCGGAAATAAAAGGCGAGCCCGGATATTTCCGGAGAAATTCGGCGGCGGCCGCAATGACCTTGGCCGGATCGGAATTCGGCGCGGCGTCCTCGATCCAGATCGTGAGATAATCGGCCCGCTCAGTCGCAGCAGCGTTTGGCTCGCTGGTCCGGGCTTTCTCGATATTTTTCCGGGCGTCATCAAGACGCGGCGGCGCGGCGTGGAAGGCGAGTTCGGCGAGAGCGACCCAGGCCTCGGCCACGCGCTTGTGACGCGGAAATTGGCGGACAAAACTTTCCACCGTTTCGACGGCCTTGCTGTTACCCTGCGCAGCCTGCGTCAAGCCTTCTTCGAGGAGAAGATCACCGCGGGTGTCGTCGGTCGCTCCGCTGCTAGTCAACTCTTTGGTGTCGGTCAGGAACCGGTCCCGATCATTCTGCTGGAGCCAGGCAAGCGACGCGTTGAAAAGCGAATCGCGGCGAAGGCGGGGCGAATTGTTCGCGACCTGCTCAAACATCGGGGCCGCTTTGTCGAATTGCCGCGCCTGGTAATGGACGCGCGCAGTCAGGAGCGCGATTCGCTCCCGCCAAAGCGGTGCTGGCTGCAGCGCCGCGGCGTCTTTCAAAATGGCGAGCGCTTCGTCAAAACGACGCGCCTCCGTTTCCAACTGCGCAAACTCGAAGAGCCCTTCCGCGAGAGCGGAGAGCTGGGTCCGGTCTTCTCGCAATTTCGCATAGGCACTCGAAGCCGCTTCGCGACGCCCGGCGCGGAGTTCGGCCCGGGCCAGATACCATTGCGCCAGCGAACGCCGGGGCTGCGGCGAGTCGTTCGCCCAGCGGCTAAGTTCCTGGATCGAGGCCTGGTGCTCGGCCCGATAAAGCTGGTCGAGCTTTTCGAAAACTGTCGGCAATTCCGGATCGGTCGGGTGGTGTTCGATGAAATCTTCCAGCGCATCGTCGCCGGCTTCCGGCGTTTGCAATTGCAGATGCGATTCCGCCATCGCACAAAGCGTCGCGATCAATACCGCCCGGCTTGAGCCTTCCGGACGGCGCAGGATGGTTTGGTAAAGCTCGAGCGCGCGCTCGTGGTGATTGAGCTGCGCCTCGAGCCGCCCCTGCAGATAACGTTTTTCTTTTTTATCGCCGAGCGCGGTCGGGCGCGCCTTGTCGAGAATGCGGCGGGCGCCGGTGGTGTCGCGTTTTTCCAGCAATAACTCGATCGACCGCAATTGCGCGTGATCGTTCCCCTGCGGATCGCCCAAGAGCGATGCGAACACTTGGAGCGCTTCATCGTAGCGTTGCAAAGCCCGGAGCGCTTCCGCCTGGCCGAGCAGCGCCGTTGTCCGGAACGGCGAAGGATTCTGCGCCGCGACTTTCTGGTAAAGTGGGAGGGCTTCCGGCCAGCGTTGCAGCGCCGCCAGCGCTTGTGCGCGCCAGAGCGAGGTCGCCGGCAGATCTTCCAACGCCGGGTCCGCCAACACCCTTAACGCTTCGTCGGCTTCGCCGGCCGCGAGCAGCGCTTCCCCTAGTTTCGCCGTGGCTGTTTTCTTGTCGGGACCGGCCAGATCGCGCTTGAGGATATTTCGCAGACGCATCACTGCCACCTGCGGCACCCCGTCGTCGAGCGGGCGGATGGCCGCGTCCCAATCCGCGATCTCAGCGAAGGCAGATTTGGCCCAGACAACGAGTACGAAGCAGCCCAGGAGCGCCGGCGACAGCTCGCGAAATTTTTTCAAGTAGTAACACCCGCCCCGTTGCATCGATTCGATTCTAAAGTGCCGACCCCTTTCAAACAAACCCGGATCCGTAGGGCGACCGGAGGCCTGCTCGGGGCGGCGCAGGCTGGAACCTCGCATGCGCCCTGCTTTATCAAACCTAACGACTTCTCCCAGATATGATTGAACAGCAAGATTTCGAACGCCTCGCCCCGCTCGCCTGCCAATGGGCCAAAAGCCAGGAGGCCTACATCCTCAAACACGGTGCTCCTTTGGGCCGGGACCAGGTCGCCGACGCCCGGCGCGCCGGGGTCGAGGACACGGCGCGGGTCCGCGTCCTTGTGGTCGACCGCATTCCGCTGCCCGAGGACAAAGAATTGGCAGATGCCGCCCGTCACGCTCAAATCATCACCGATGCCTCGAAGGCGGTAGCCATCGGTCATGGCATTATTGTCCGCGCCGATAGCTGGCAAAACCGGGAACTGCTCCTCCACCAGCTCGTTCACGTCGCCCAATGCGAACGCAGCGGCGGCCTTGAATCGTTCGTGAGCGAATACCTCATGGATCGTCGCGCCTCCCGCAATTTCAGCCTCGGCTCGCTCGAAGACGAAGCGCGCTCCCGCGCCCGCGAGATTTGCGCCACGCAAAAAAACGCGCGGCAACCAGCTTAACCGCCAGCGCCACCCAGTCAGCCGAAAAGCGGTTTGTGCTTCCGTTTGTTGCGCGCGGTATCCGGCTCGGTCTTCATCAGGACACCGGCGTCCGTGACGTAAATCTTTGTCCATTGGCCGTCGGTCCCTTTGACTTCGGCACAATAGAAAACCCCACCGTTTGCTGGCGTGTCTCTTTCCACTTCCTTCACTTTTCCGGTGCCGGCGCTGGTTCGGATAGTCGCCTGGACCGGCGCAGGCACATCTTTCCAATTCACAATCGTGCCGGGACTCTTTTTGTGACTCTTGGCGACGGCCGGGGAGACCAGCGCCAAAAATGCCAGGATAACCACCAGGGTTTTGCGGGTTGTCATGAGAAGTCTGAAGAATCGACTCACAGAAGCGGTAACTCCTCGGAGCGCGGGTTGTTGCGGTTCCCTATCAACGTTTTGCAGCGCGTGCGGCGGCCGCGATGATAATGCCGAGAACCACGAGACTTGCCCCGAGCCCACACAAGACCATCGCCGCGCCGGGCACCGACCTCATGTGTTGCGCCCAACCGAGCAGCAGCCCCAGCAAGCCGAGCGCTGCGAGCGTAATGCCGAGGCCTACTAGCGCCTCGGAAGAAATCGCCGCGGTTTCAGGTCGATTCGATATTTTGGGCGCATTCATGTAAGTGGAAATTAGGGAAGGCGCGCGCGGAATGCAATCGGCGGCTGCGAACTCAGGCTGTGCGCAGGGCGTCTCGAACTCAGTGAACGCATCCATCGTTTGCCTTTCAACGCCGAAAGCTGCGGCCTAGTCTAACGGCTACCATGTTTAAGCGCATCTTTACCGTGCTCCTGCTCTGCGGCTCCATCGCCCTGGCCGCGGACAACCCATCGCCAACTTCGCCCGCCCCATCCAGCCCGCCGAGCGAAGCTTCCATCAAGCAGCTGCTCGAAGTCGCCCAGGCCCGCAAGCTGGTCGATTCCGTCATGGCGCAAATGGACAATCTCATGCTCCAGTCAATCGCGCAGGCTACCCAGGGCCAGAAGATTCCGCCAAAGGTCCAGAAAGAGATCGACCAGCAGCGCGGCGAGATGGCCGCCCTGATGAAAGATTTGCTCGACTGGAGCAAGCTCGAGCCGTTGTACGTGCGGGTCTATCAGAAGACCTTCAGCCAACAGGAAGTGGACGGCATGATTGCGTTTTATAAAACGCCCGCTGGCCAGGCCGTGATCGCCAAAATGCCGGCGGTCATGCAAAACACGATCGAGGAGATGCAACAGATGATGGGCCCGGTCATGCAAAAGATTCAGAAGACGCAGCAGGACGTTGTGGCCGAGATGAAGGCCGAAGGGAAGAACAAGGGCGGCTGAGCCGCGCTCGCTAATTTCGCTCGCCGAACCAGATTGCGAACACCCACGTCACCGCGGCGGCAAACCCGCCTAGCGACATGGCGACCAGAACCAGGAAGGCGATGTACTGCAGCAATGTCAGCATAACTCTGACGAGGAAACGCCGCGGCGCCCCGTCCAATTTAGTAACGCCGCGCGCCGGGTAAAGTTGCGCCGCGAAGTGTCAGTCCGTTCCGCGCTTCTTTCCCGAAACTTTCACAAGCTTACGAAGACGCCGCGTGGTCTCGTCGCGATCGAGCTTGCTCGAAGCGACATCCAGAACCAACCGCTCCCACTCATCGCTGTCGGGCGCCGGCTCGATTTCGTTGAGTCGCAAGAAAACAATCGCGGCCATCAGCGCCGTCCGCTTGTTCCCATCGATAAAAGGGTGATTGCCGCAAAGATAAAAGAGATACGCCCCGGCGATTTCGACAAGGTCCGCATAAGGCGATTTGCCCCCAAAGCTCGATTGCGGCGTTAACACGGCCGACGCGAGCAGGTTTTCATCGCGCGCCCCATCCGAACCTCCAAATTTTCGCAGCGCTTCCGCGTGAATTTCGCGGACTATCTCCACGCGGAGATGGACACAATCTTCAGGCGTCGGGCTCACGCCAGTTTGCGCAACGTTTTCCGATAGTCTTTTGCCGTCTTCTTGATGAGCAAGCTGATCTCGGCCTTCGAAGGTCCTTTGCGAAGCGGTTCGAGAACGATCGTGCCGCTGTCGGGCATGACGGTGACGTTTACCTGGTCGCCGAGCTTCACGCGCGCCAGGTCCATGAGCGCGGCGTCGAAGATGATTCCCTGGGAATTGCCGATTTTTGAGATCGTCTTGGTCATGGCGTAATACTATGTTTTACGCCACTCATTTTCAACGAGAGAATCGATTAAATCTGTGAATGGCTCAGGAGAGGTTACCTTCGTCGATGAAATTCGCTCGGCTTGGATTGCTGCTGACGCTCGTTGCGTTGTTACCTTCTTCGCTCTGGGCGCGCGATGCGCGCGAGCAGGCGCGCATCGACTTTCTCATTCACGGCGTCGAGACCACAGCCAGGGTGAAGTTCATCCGGAACGGAAGCGAATACGACGGCGCGGCCGCCGCCTCGCATCTGCGGATGAAGCTCGGGTACGCCGGGGAACGGGTGAAGACGGCAGAGGACTTCGTGAAATTTTGCGCGTCGGAATCCTCGTTCACCCACCAGAAATACAAGATCCGCGCGGCCGACGGCACGACGACGGACGCCGCCACTTATTTCCATGCAAAGCTGCGTGAATTTGATGAAAAACATTAGCCGGCGCGGCTGGGCGTGGCAGCGGATCGCTCTCCTGTCGTTGGCATTTCTTAGCGCCTGCACACTGCAGGAAGGCAAGAAGGTCACCAAGGAAGTCCCACACCTCTATTCCGCCGACTCTCCGGAGTTTCGTCAGGCGGCTGGATCGCTGCTCGGCGGAAACTTTGTCTCCGGCAACAACATCACCACCCTGGTGAACGGGCGCGAAATTTTCCCGGCGATGCTGAGCGCCATTCGCGCGGCGCGCCTTTCGATCGATTTCGAGACCTACATTTTCTGGGACGGCGAAATTGCGAAACAGATGACCGAAGCGCTCGCGGAACGTGCCCAGGCCGGAGTGACCGTGAACATGATCCTCGACGCCCAGGGAACGGGCAAGATGGGGGCCGAAAACCTGGCGCGGCTAAACGCGGCCGGCGCTCACATTGTGAAATATC
>JBEEHI010000249.1:0-4523 GCA_041167305.1 Verrucomicrobiota bacterium | reverse complement strand
GCGGGCCTGGAGCTGGATGAGTTTTGCCGGATCGCGGAAGCGTTGAATTCGCGGAAAGTCATCGGCCGCTTTTCTACTTTCCTCGAGCACGTGAAGCCGTCCGCGGGCGGGGTGCGCGTCACGCGTTTCAACGCGCTCTTCCACTGGGCCGTGCCGCCCGGTCGCGAGATGGAAGCGGGCGGCGAAGTGGGACGCCATCACATCCTCACGCACTGTTACTGGCGCGAAGCCGGCCCCGAATTTCGTAACGTCAACATTATGGCCGTCGCTCACGGGACCGACAAGGAACTGCTCCTCGAACACAAGCGCGCGATCGACCGGCATCTTGAGTCGTGCGGCATTCCCGTTTCCTACACGAACGTTTTCTGGGGCGGCCGCAGCGAGATCAAGCCATCGGAAATTTCGCCGGACGCCTACCGCGCGTGGTTGGCCAAAATGCAGGTTGAAGCGTCGAAGAGTTGAAGCGTTAAAGCGTAAGACTGAGCACCGCTGTCTATTGGCTTTTCTCTTCCGCTTCAACGTTGTAACGCTTCAACGCTGTAACCATCCATGAAGACCCTCATCGCGAAAATGCGGAACGGGATTGATCTCACTTCCAGCGACATCAACTACGCGATGTCGATGTTGCTCTCCGAATCGACGGAGGACGGGATGAAGGCCGATTTCCTCATGGCGCTGCAGCGCAAAGGCGAAAGCGTCGAGGAAATCGTGGCGTTCGTTCAAAATTTGATCGAGCGCGCGATCGATCCGTTGATCGATCCGAAAAACCTGTCCGGGCCGATGCTCGACGTGTGCGGGACTGGCGGAGATGGGCTCGATCTCTTCAACGTCTCGACGACGATCATGTTCGTGCTCGCGGCCGGTGGCGTAGCGGTGGTGAAGCATGGCAACCGCAGTGTGACTTCTCGTTGCGGCAGCGCCGATGTGCTCGAAGCGCTGGGCGTGCAGATCACGTTGCCGCCCGCGCGATTGAAGGAATGCATCGAGCGTCACGGGCTCTGTTTTATTTTCGCAAGAAAATATCACCCGGCTTTTCGCGAGATCGCCGAGATGCGGAAACGCCTGGCGCGCGAAAATATCCGGACGGTTTTCAATCTGCTCGGTCCATTGCTGAACCCGGCGCGCCCGGCCCGGCAATTGATCGGGGTTTATTCGCCGAGCCTGACCAGAACTTTCGCGGATGTGCTCCGGCGCCTCGGGCGCGAGCGCGCCTGGATCGTGCACGGGGTTACCGATACGGGCGAGGGGATGGACGATATTTCGATCAGCGGCGTGACGACGTTCGCGGAGTTGTCGAACGGGAAGGTGACCAGCGGCCTCATCGATCCACGCTGGCTCAATATTCCGGCGGCGCCGCTCGACGAACTTCGCGGTGGCGATGCAGCGGAAAATGCCGGTTATCTCGAAGGGATTTTGTCCGGCAAGATCCTGGGTGCAAAACGCGACCTAACGCTGGTCAATGCCGGAGGCGGTTTCGTCGTCGCCGGGCTTTGTCACGACATGGGCGAAGGCATCGCTCTTGCGAAAGAGCAGATCGATAGCGGACGGGCGCTGGAGAAATTGCGCGCGTTGCAGGCATTCGGCGGGTCTTGATTTTCAAGGAGCGGCGGCCTCCAGACCGCCGACGGGAAGACGGCGGTTTGGAAAGCGCCGCTCCTTGTTAATGGCGCGGCCCGAAGCCGCTAGCGAGCTTGCGCAGCAACGCGATCGCCAATTTCGAGCGGTCGATCCTCCGTCCAGTCGCCATCGCTAATGAGCCAGCGCTCGCGCGCAGTTCCTCCGGGAAATCTTCGACGGTCTGGTTCACGTTAATTCCGATTCCAGCCACGGCGACGTAACTTCCGTCGCCGGCCGTCCGGCCTTCGACGAGGACACCGGCGACTTTGCGGCCCGAAACATAAATGTCGTTAGGCGGCTTGATGGTGGGCGTGGAGCCCGTCTCTTCCGCGATCGTTGCGGACACCACTTCCGCCAGCAGCGATGTCAGCCGCGGCGACTCCCGCAGCGTCATCACTGGTCGAAGCAAAACCGAGAACCAAAGGCCTTGATACGGCGCCGATTCCCAGCGCCGGCCGTATTGTCCGCGGCCTTTTGTTTGCCGCTCGGCAAAAACCACGAAGCCCGCTGCCGCTCCGCGTTCCGCCGCTTCCCACGCGAAGTCGTTGGTCGACTCCGTTTCCTCGACGACGACGATCTCGTTTCCGATCCGGCAGCCGGCGAGTCCTGCGCGCAGCTCCGCCGCGATCAAACGATCACGAGGTTCCGACATGCGTCAGTTCCAACGATAGATCGATGCTGCGCGCTGAATGGGTCAGCGCGCCGACGGAAATATAATCAACGCCCGTCGCCGCGATCCGCCGGACATTTTTTAGCGTGATCCCGCCGCTTGCCTCGAATTTCACCTTCCCTTTTCCCGCGGCCACGGCTTCGCGCATTTCCGTGGGCTCCATGTTGTCCAGCAGGATCACGTCGATGCCGTCGATCTCGAGAAAGGAACGGACCTGCTCCAGCCGGTCCGCTTCCACTTCGATGCGAAGGCCGGGGCGTTCCTGGCGCAGCCGCTGGATCGCGTTCGCGAATCCGGAGAAACCGGCGCCTGCACTCAGGTGATTGTCTTTCACCAGCACCATGTCGCTGAGGTTCGAACGATGATTGGCGCCGCCGCCGGCGACGACCGCCGCTTTCTCGAGGGCGCGCAACCCTGGTGTGGTCTTGCGCGTATCGAGAATCGTCGCTCGCGATTTGCCGATGGCTTCGACGAACTGCCGGGTGAGCGTGGCGATGCCGGAGAGACGCTGCAGAAAATTCAGGGCCACGCGTTCCGCGGTTAGGATGGAGGCGGCCGCGCCGCGAACTTCCAAGATCGTTTCGCCGCCGGACAAGGCGGTCCCGTCCGGCTGGAGAATCTCGACGTTGAGGGTGGAGTCCACCCGCCGAAATACTTCAGCCGCCGTTTCGGTTCCCGCGACGACGGACCGCTCCCGCGCGACGATCCTGCCCAACGCGCGCAAATCGCCCCGAACAAAAAACTGCGTGGTCGTGTCGCCCTCGCCCAAGTCTTCGCGAAGCGCGATATCGATCGGATCTGGAATCGGTTCGCTCATGCAGGATCGGGGCAACCCGGAGCGCGATAGACGCAGTTGCCGCGCACATACGTTTCCAGCGTAGCGTGAGGACCACCACGATAAATGCAGAGCGCGAGAATATCCTCGGTGGAGAGATCGTCCAGGCCCGGCCCGTTTTTTCCATAGGGAAGAAGCGACACCAGATCGACCACGAGAAGGTCTGCTTCTTTTCCGGCTTCCAGCGAACCGATGGTGGCGGACTTGCCCAGCGCCCGCGCGCCGCCGTTGGTCGCGAGATGGAACGACTCGTTAGGCCGCATCCTCGGCAAATGGGGTTCGGCCATGTTCCGGGCCTTTTGCACGGCGAGCGCGCTGCGCATGACCTGCCACATATTCAGCTCCGGCCCTGCTGCGACGTCCGACCCGAGACCGATGGCAAGGCCCGCATTCAGGAGTTCGTCCAGCTTGAGCAGCCCGCTGCCGAGGAAAAGATTCGAGGTCGGGCAATGCGCGACGTTCGATTGGGCCGCGGCGATGGCGTCGATTTCGCGCGCGCTGAGGTGAAGGCAATGGCCCAGCATCGTCTTCGGCGTCAGCAATCCGCACTTCTCATAAACATCGGTGTAATCGCGCGCCGTCATGTGGAGGTTGTGGACTTTCTCGATCTCCTCCCGGTTCTCGGCGAGGTGCGTCTGAATGTAGGCGCCGAAGCGTTGCGCCAGCTCGCCTGCGCTCCGCATCAATTTTTCCGAGCAGGTGACGGCGAACCGCGGACTGAACGCGTATTCGAGCCGGCCCTCCGCGGCGCCGTGCCATTTCCGGCAAAGCCGTTCGCTTTCGATCAGCGACACGGACAGGATTTTTTTCGGCTGCAACTGCCCGTAGGAACCGAGGTCCATCATCATCTTGCCGAGGATCACGCGCAGGCCGCTTTTTTCCGCCGCTTCGAAACCGACTTCGCAACTGTCCTCGTAGATCGCGGCGTAAACCATCGCCGTCGTCGTGCCGTTCCGCGCCAGCTCGTGAAAAAAAAGCGGCGCTTCCTGGCGCGCCTTCGGGCCGGTGAACTCGCGCTCGACCGGGAAAATGTTTTCGCGCAGCCACGGGAGCAGTTGGCTCTCGCCGCGCGCCACGGCCGAATACTGCGGCAGGTGCGTGTGGCAATCGATCAAGCCGGGGAAAATCGCGGCGGTTCCGCGATCGATCCATTGCACCGGGGCCGGGCGCTGACGTTTCCGGAGATCATCATAAGTGCCGACCTCGGCGATCTTGCCGTTCTCTATAATAAGAGCGCCGTTGCGATGGCTCCGGAGCGAGCCGTAAGCGGGCGCGTCGATCAGATATCCCCGGATTCCGAATGGATTGGGCGACATGGCGAAATGAGCCGGGCAACGGCTCGAGTCATTAGTGATGGAAGGGGCGAGGTTTGCCCACAAAAAAAGGATTCGGGCAGCGCAC
>JBEEHI010000248.1:0-4219 GCA_041167305.1 Verrucomicrobiota bacterium | reverse complement strand
ATCAAGCAGCAAGACGGCGCATGAAAAAGTTGGCGCTTGGAATTCTGGGGTCCGGCAAGGGCAGTAATTGCCGAGCGATCCTCGAGCAAATCAGCTCCGGTAATTTGGAAGCCGAAGCGCGTCTCGTCCTTTCTGATGTGTTGGATGCCGGCATCCTCGACATCGCGCGCGAATTTGGTGTGGCTAACGTTTATCTGCCTCCGGGAAAATTTCGGACGCGGCTCGAGCCAAACGTGGAGATGGAATTGGTGCGGCTGCTGAAGGAAGCGGGCGTGGAACTAGTGGTTCTGGCCGGCTTCATGCGGTTGCTGAAAGAGCCGATGCTTGAGACGTATCCGGGCCGCATCATCAACATTCATCCATCGCTCTTGCCGAAGTTTCCCGGCATCGAGTCGTGGAAACAAGCGCTGGAAGCGGGCGAGAAAATCACCGGTTGTTCAGTGCACTACGTCGATGCCGGGATCGATAGCGGCGAAATCATCGCGCAACGCAAAGTGCTGGTACTGCCGGGAGACACGCCAGAATCCTTGCACGCCCGGATCCAGGTTGCCGAGCGCGCCCTCTATCCGGAAGTGATCGCGCGGTTCTGCGAGGCGTGAGATTTCGCAATCAGGCGCGCTCCGATTTTTGATCGCGCCCGAGAAGTTCCTGCATCGCCTGGTCGGGCCGTTTGCCTTCATGGACGACGGAATAAATCTGATCGATGATCGGCGTGTCGATCTGCAATTTGCGCGCGCATTCGAAGGCGCTTTTCGCTGTCGGAATTCCTTCAGCGACCGTGTGGGTGCTCGCGCGAATCTGTTCCACGGTTTCGCCACGGCCGAGCCGTTCGCCGACACGCCGGTTCCGGCTGAGCTGACTGAAACAGGTGGCAATCAAATCTCCCGCACCGCTCAATCCGTAAAACGTCCGCGGGTTTCCGCCCATGGCGGTGCCGAGGCGCAGTAACTCCGCGAGGGAACGGGTAACAAGCGCGGCCTTCGAGTTGTCCCCCAAGCCGAAGCCGTCACCGGCGCCGGCGGCGATCGCGAAGACGTTCTTCAAGGCGCCGCCGAGTTCGATGCCGATCGTCTCGTCGCTCGAATAAATCCGGAAGCGTTCGCTGCCGAGATAAGATTGCAGCTCCTCGGCGCACTCGTGATTGCGACAACCGAGGACGGCGGCGGTCGGCAGACCGCGGGCAATTTCCACGGCGAGATTGGGTCCGGAAAGAACCGCTACCGAGAGATTGGGAAACGTTTCGTGCAAGACCTCGCTCATGCGCATCCCGGTGCCATGCTCGATTCCTTTCGTGCCGCTCAAGAGAATGGCACCGGAATTCAGATTCGCAGCCTGGAGACGTTTCGCGACCGAACGCAAAGCAACTGATGGCGTGACGAAAACGATCAGGTCCGCGCTGCTGCAATCCGCGAGGTCGCTGGTGACGTGGATCGCATCGGGAAGCGTAACGCCCGGGAGATACTCGCTGTTTTCGCGCGTCTCGCGCAGCTTCGCCGCGCGCTCAGGATCATTCCCCCAAAGGGTGATCGCGTTGCCCCGTTTCGACCAGAGGACGGCAAGCGCTGTTCCCCAGCCGCCTGCGCCGATGATCGCCGTGTTTCGAATACTCACTTCCGGTCGAAGCGTTGTTCGGTTCCCTTGAGAAGACGAGAAAAATTCGAGCGGTGCCGCCAGAGCACGAGAACCATGATCAGGACGCAAAAATAGACCAGTGCCCAGGTATCGATGAATCGCCAATGCGCGAAGAGAGCCGCAAGGATCGGCAGTGCGATGGCGGCGATTATGGAGGCGAGGGAAACGTAGCGGGTAGTCTGGAAGACGATATACCAAATGAGAAAAATGCACGGAACCGCCCAGGGCATGAGACCAAACAGCGCGCCGGCAGTGGTCGCTACGCCTTTGCCTCCTTTGAAGCCGAGCCAGATCGGGAACATGTGCCCAACGACCGACATCATCGCGGTAAGGATTGCGACATGTTCCGCGTAGGGCTGCGCCGTGGGCCAATATTTTACCAGGAAAAACGCGAGCCGAACCGCGGCGAATCCTTTGAAGACATCAATCGCGAAAACCGGATAACCCCACCGCTTTCCCAAGACGCGAAGAACATTCGTCGCACCGATGTTTCCGCTTCCCTGGGAACGAACATCAACTCCAGCGAGAAGCCCTGCGAAATATCCAGCGGGAAACGACCCGAAAAAATACCCGACGGCGCAACAGGCTATGATCAGGGACCACACGAGTTTCTTGTCGCCGTGCGCCTAACCGCCGACTGACTGGGTTAGCTTTTTTTTCTGGAGCCAGATCGATATAATCGAAATGTCAGCCGGAGTAATTCCGCTCACTTGCGCGGCGTGTCCGAGCGAAGGGGGACGGATCGCGGATAATTTTTGACGCGTCTCGCGTCGCAGCCCACCAATCGTTTCATAATCGAGATCGGCTGGAATGGAGCGCCCTCGATCGCGGAATAGGCGGGCGTTTTGGACGGTTTGCCGTCGCACGTATCCTTCGTATTTCAGATCGGTCTCGACGAGTTCCCATAGATCCGACGGCGCGAGCCCCCGGATGTCTGCGGGAAGAGTTTGGTAACCGAACTCCGGCATCTTGAGGAGCGACATGAGAGGTTTGCCGTCGATCGAAATTTCGCGGACTGCACGCTGCAGTTTTTCGAGGGCGTCTATCTTCGCGCGGAAAATGGAATGCCGGTGCGAATCGACCAGTCCCACTTCGAACCCGCGGCCCGTCAACCGCTGATCGGCGTTATCGTATCGTAACGAAAGACGTTCTTCGGCCCGGCTGGTGAACATTCTATACGGCTCGTCTGCTCCCTGCGAAGTCAGGTCGTCTATCAGCACGCCGATGTAAGCATCCTTACGGCTAAGCGTGAACGGGGCTCGCTTTTGGACCTTTAGAGCCGCGTTGGCTCCAGATATAAGTCCCTGTGCTGCAGCTTCTTCATATCCTGATGTTCCGTTGACCTGTCCGGCGAAATACAGTCCTTCCACCAGCTTGGTCTCGAGCGTTTCCCTGAGCTGAGTAGGAGGAAAATAGTCATACTCCACAGCGTATCCGGGGCGCATCAACTCGGCTTCTTCCAACCCTGGGATCGATCGAATGAATTCAACTTGGATGTCGTAGGGTAAACTCGTGGAGAGACCATTAACGTAGAATTCCTCTGTGTGCCGGCCCTCCGGTTCTAGGAAAACCTGGTGCGCTGCCTTGTCCGGAAACTTCACGATTTTGTCTTCAATCGATGGGCAGTATCGCGGGCCGGTGCCTTCGATTCGACCCGAATACAACGCAGACTTCCCGAGATTCTGTCGAATGATCTCGTGCGTTTTCGGCGTTGTGTAGGTTATCCAGCAAGGCATCTGTTCCACAGGGAACATCGCGGAATTGAGGCTGAAAACGTCGTTCGAATTTTGCTCGTCGGGTGCCGGCAGGAAGCTGAAATAGGAAGGCGGAACATCGCCGGGCTGTTTTTCGCAACGCTGGAAATTTATTGACCGCCGATTGATTCGGCAAGGAGTGCCAGTCTTGAATCGGCCTACTTCGAACCCGAGTTCGCGCAAAGATTCGCTCAACCCGGAACTAGCGTCCGCCATCCGACCGCCGGGCCGCGTGTGACTCCCCACGTGCAACAGGCCGCGGAGAAAAGTGCCGGAAGTCACCACCACAGCCGCCGCATTGAACCGCATCCCAATGTCAGTCTCAACCCCCGCCGCTCGTGACTGGCGATCGACGAGAATCTGCGAAACGGTTGCTTGTTTGATATCCAGGTTCGGCGCACGCTCAAGCACGGCTTTCATCCGAAACTGGTAGGCCTTCTTATCGCACTGAACTCGCGGCGCGCGGACGCTCGGTCCCTTCGTGCGATTTAACAGCCGAAACTGAATTCCGGTCGCATCAGCGTTGATTCCCATCGCGCCTCCCAGGGCGTCAATTTCACGGACGAGCTGGCCCTTCGCCAACCCGCCAATGGCGGGATTACACGACATCTGGGCGACGGTATCGAGGTTTTGGGTTAAGAGTAATGTCGAACTTCCCAGCCGGGCGGCCGCCAAAGCTGCTTCAACGCCGGCGTGCCCGCTGCCGATCACAACCACATCGTAATGTTTCACGGCCGCGGTCATGTTCCACGTGGAACTTGCAAGATTCCTTGCTTCGGCAACGGCAGGAGGTCGGCCAGCGAATACTCCTGGCTATCGCCGGCGAGGGTCCA
>JBEEHI010000247.1:0-10289 GCA_041167305.1 Verrucomicrobiota bacterium | reverse complement strand
GAACCGCTGCGATCCAGGACGACCGCGAGATTCATCGGCGAACGGCGTGCGTCGTCGTTCTTGCGCGCTTCGACCTCGACCTGCACGATGACTTCGCGCGGACCGAGCCGGTAAACGTAATCGCGTTCCGGCGTGACTCGCAGAGTCACATCGGGCGCGGGTGAAGCGGAGGCTGCTTGCGCGAGCACGGCCGCGAGACTCACTAACAGTAGTTTTTTCATACTCCAGTTAGACACGACTCGCGAAACCGTGTGTCAGAGCCCCGTTCGAAGATTGTAAAAGAATTGTCAGCGCCGTGACTGTAGCAACGGCGCTCTGTCGCCGTTCCTGCGCGCCGACAGAGCGGCGCGGCTACAGCGCTGAGGAATGGACGCCGATGGGGAGAAAATATCCGCGCCATCCGCGTAATCCGCGGTTAATTAAATCCCGATGCCTGAGACGATGATCCGCCGATTGACCGCGCGTGATGCGCGACTGAGCAGCTTCCGCTATTACGACCTGCTCGTGCACGTCTTCGTGGTCGTGCTGCTGATCTCGAATCTGGTCGGGCAAAAAATCTGCGCGATTCCGCTCTTCAATCTTCATGGCGAACTGTGGACCGCGAAAATTTCCGGCGCGCAGGTCCTCTTCCCCATCACCTACATCTTCGGCGACATCTTCACGGAAGTGTACGGATACGGTGCTTCGCGGCGCGCGATCTGGCTGGGATTTTTCGCGTGCACAGTCCTCTCGCTCATGGGGCTGTTCATCGTCTGGATTCCGGCGGCGCCCGATTGGCCGAACCAGGCGGCCTTCGAAGCGGTCTTCTACACGGTGCCACGTTTCATCGTGGCAAGCCTGGTCGCCTTCTGGCTCGGCGAATTCACCAATTCCTACACCCTGGCGAAAATGAAACTCTGGACCGACGGCAAATGGCTCTGGACCCGCACCGTCGGCTCGACCGTCGCCGGCCAGCTCGTCGATACGACCGTGCTTATCTTGATTGCGTTCGGCGGCCGCGAAACGTGGCAGACGATGTTGAACCTGATCGTCTCCGGCTATGTCGGGAAAGTCCTCTACGAAGCCGCGGCGACGCCGCTCACTTATCTGGTCGTGAACAAACTGAAGCGGGCCGAGGGCGTGGATGTTTACGATCGCGATACGAACTTCAATCCGTTCGCGCGGCAAACTTAGGTGGATCGCGCGCTCCGTCGCGCGATGTTGTTTTACGTAGCCGTGCCGCCATCATCGAGCGACGGAGCGCTCGATCCACCATGCAAATTGTCCGTGCCCAGCCGGAAGACGCTGAAACCTTGACCCAAATCGCGCACGCGGCGAAGCGGCACTGGGGTTATCCGGAACGCTGGATCGAAGCATGGCGCGATATCCTGACCATGCGCCCAGAGTTCATCGCCGCGAACATCGCCTTCTGTGCCGTCGAAGATGGCCGCGCCGTGGGGTTCTATGTTCTCACAACGGAAAGCGACGCTATTCATCTCGACCATCTCTGGATTAATCCGGCAGCGATGCGGCGCGGCACCGGGCGAGCGCTATTCGAACACGCGGTCAACCAGGCCAGCGCGGAGGGTTTCGATTTGATCAAGATCGAGGCCGATCCGAACGCGGAAGGATTCTACGAACGGATGGGCGCGCAGCGGGTCGGGACCAGTGTCAGCGAACTGGAAGGTGAAAAGCGTGAGCTTCCGCTGATGGAATACCGAGACTTTGCTGGACGAACAAACTCGCCGCGCGCACTTTGAAGTCCGGATGACAAATCAGACCCGCATCTCTTACGCCGTGCTGGCGGTCACGCTGGTTCTGGTGGGCCTGCTCCAATTAGGCGCCCCATTCCTGGCGCTTCTCTTTTCTTATTTCGTCCTGACAAACCTGGGCCGTTTTATTCCCAATAAATGGGTCACGCTCGTGGTTTTCATCCTCATCGTTGCCGCCATCGGCTACACGGCCACACATTTCATTCGTGCCGCCATCAACGCGCTGCCCAAGATCGCGGATAACTCGATTCCTTCCGCGATCACCTGGGCCGAAGCCCACGACCTCAATATCCCATTCACCGATTTCGAAGGACTCAAGGCCCACGCCATGACCGCGATCAAAGATCAGGCGCGCTACCTGGGCGACTTCGCCAACTTCGCCCGCCACGCCTCGACAACCTTCGTCTTTATCATCATCGCCATCGTTTGCGCCGTCAGCATTTTCTTTAACAGCCAGCTCGACCTCTTCCGCGAATCGCACCAGGTCCGGAACAATCTTTACTCCGTCTACTGCGACGAAATCAGCGCCCGGTTCGGGGACTTTTACCGCAGCTTTGCCAAGGTCATGGGCGCCCAGATGACCATTTCGGCGATCAACACCATCCTGACCGCCATTTTTGTCCTCATCCTCGGGCTCCCCTATGGCGCGGTCGTTATCGGGCTGACTTTTCTTTGCGGTCTTTTCCCGATCGTCGGGAATGTCGTTAGCAACACGGTCATCGTCTTTATCGGTTTTCTGGTGTCAGCGAAGATCGCGTTCATCGCGCTCATCTTTCTCATCGTCGTCCACAAGCTGGAATACTTCCTGAACAGCAAAATCGTCGGCGCGCGGATCCGCAATCCGATCTGGCTCACCTTGATCGGCCTGATCATCGGGGAAAAATTAATGGGCGTGCCGGGAATGATCCTCTCGCCGGTGATCTTGAATTATCTGCGCGTCGAGATGTCGAAGATCGAAGTCCGGCGGGCCGCCGCCGTTCGATCTGGGCAGCCCGCAGTTGAACGAATAGAGACCGCGGTTTAGAACAATCATCATGAACGCCGCGCCCAAAGAGAATCCGTGGATCGACATCTGTCCCGGCATTCGCCGCCGCACCGTGACGCACGGCGAGACGATGTATCAGATGCTCGCCGAGCTGAAGGCCGGCAGCAAAATGCCGGAGCACAAGCACCCGCAGGAACAAATCATTCACATCCTTTCCGGACGGATGACCGTCTTCGCGAATGGCGGCGCCCACGAACTCCGCGCGGGCGATTCCTATTACTTGGCGAGCAACGTCCCTCACGGCGTCGAGACTCCCGAGGACACGCGCGTGCTCGATACCTTCAGCCCGCCGCGCCACGAATACATCGCGCTCGACGAAGAAGCGCGCAGGCGTTAGCCGCGCCGTAGCCGCCCCGTTCTGTCGGGGCGAATTCGCACGGCGCACCTATCCCGAAGGTTCGCGGGACCGCGACTACAGCCAGCTGCGCGGACGCGGAGATGAGCGCCGCCGGCGATCGGGGATGCGCTCAGGAGCGACCGGCGCTACAGATTGTCCATTCCAATCCTAAGTGAGGATGATCGTCACCGTACACACGATTTCTAGGCTGAACGACGCTTTGGACCGAACCCGTAACTACGTCTTGTCCAGTCAACGACCAGATGGCACGTGGACGGGACCAGTCAAAAGCGATCCGCGGGCAGCCGCGTTTTACCTGAATACAATTTGGAATCTCGGTCAAGACCCCGACGAAGCAACCCGCGAAATAGAGCTCTACTTGTCGTCGGAACAGCTGGAGTGTGGCGCTTGGCAAGCATGGCCAGGAGGCGGGCCTGATATTGATGTTACGGCAGTATGCGTGCTCGCGCTTGAAAAGGCAGACACGGACAGTGGGCTGCGATCGCGAATGTTCGGGCAAAAGTGGCTGTCCAGCCAGCCGCTTCCAGATGCGGATTCATTCTGGAGAGGCTTTCTCGCCCTCAATGGTGATCTGGATTGGGCGGACCTGCCTTACTTGACGCCCCGCCTCGTCACCAATCCGGACTGGCTGCATCCGAACATTTATGACTTTAGTTTTCTTCGCATCGCCATCGTATGCGCTAGTTTGTTGCAGACGAATATTTCACAACGTCCCGCAGGATCTGGTGCCGCGGACAGTCCGCGATCAAATAACGAGCACGATCTAGCATTCGCTGAGTGGAAACGTCGCTGGATTGTGGAAGCCCGTAAACCCTTGCGAGGTATTCTCCCATTCCTATGTGAGATAGTACGATTACTAGATCGAATCTTGCCGATTGCTCGGCACAAGCGGGCCGCGACTGATTGGCTGCTTATGCATCAGGAAAGTGACGGCTCGTTTTTCTCATCCGTGCATATGACGTCAATTGCCGTCTTGACTCTGCACCGTCTCGACCCGGCTGATTATCAACAACAGATAGAAGCCGGTCTCGACGCTATGCGCCAATGGCAATCGTCTGACGAAAGCGGACGGCGGCAACAATTTACTGACGCAACTAATTGGGACACGTTCCTATTTCTGGATTTGCTCCGCGGGCTTGGTGTGCCTTCGAGTGATCCCCATGTCCAGCGCGCGCGAGACTATGCGATTTCGAGCCAGGGCGCGCATCTTGGCGACTGGAGCCACCGGACCCGATATCCCACGACCGGCGGCTGGGGATTCCAACGCGTCGGCAAATGGTATCCCGACAATGACGACACCGCGATGGCCATAACGGCCCTTTGGAGTCTTAATGATGGTGCCTCCCCTGAAGTGATCAGCAAGGGTATTCGATGGCTTTTGGCAATGCAGAGTTCAGATGGAGGATGGGGAAGTTGGGATCGCAATGACCGGTCATGGATGCGGATGCCGAACGGCGGACGTTGGTTCGCAAGAGATCTTGCTTCCCCCGAAATCACGGCCCGGATCGTCGTCTTGTTGTCACGAATTGTTCGAGGCAAACACCCGGGCTTCGACGATCTGATCCCAGCCGCGCGAAGCGCGTTGCGGCGCGGTGTGAGTTGGTTGAAGCGCAACAGGCAAAATGGAATCTGGTTCGGCAGGTGGTTCACACACTATCTTTATGGCACTTGCCACGTGCTGGAGGCCTATCGTGAGCTTGGCTACGCTTACGATGACCCGGAAATCCAGGAAGCTCAAAGCTGGCTCATCTCCGCAGCGAACGCGGATGGCGGATTCGGCGAAGCTCCGGACTCCGGAAGTCAAAATGGGTTTGTGCGTGCTGCTTCGACGCCGTTTCACACAGCGTGCGCTTTAACTGGTTTGATCCATGCCGGCGCAGCGCAACATCCAGCGGCAGAACGCGCGGCCGATTGGCTTTTGAACAATCAGAACGCCCAGGGCGGATGGACGAACAAAGATTTCTTCGCAGCTGGCGTCCCAGGACTGTGGTATGCCAACTTTGCGCTCACACCGACTTATTTTGCGGCCAAAAGCCTGCTTTTGTTCAAACAGAATTGGTCTTTGTCGACACAGGTCGATAGCATACAGCTGATCGCCAGCGGTATTCCCGGCGCGGTTTGATGTCGTCTACGCCCCAGATTATTCTCCCTTAGGCCAGAACCGTTCCACGAAATACGCGGTGATGAATTTGCCCACTTGGACGTTCATAATGCCGAGTATTTTCTCGGTCGCTTTTGTCTGGAGCGCTGAGAGAAAAATATGGGGGACGCCAAACTCCGGGTCTCGGGACACCACCGACACGATCTCCATCATGAGCTTGGGACTAAAACCGAAGTGAAAGACCGCCTTGTAGATGGCAGAGGCGAATAACGTCCCCTGCGTCTCGAAGTGTTCAGTGAGGGCCCTACGAAGTTCGATTTCGTTCAGCAGGGCCAGCAAATCCCTGCGATCCAATTTGGCGTCCGTGACCCCGATGAACGCTGCAAGTCGTTCGCGCTGTTCGCGAACTAAGTCTTCTGGCCGGTCTCGTCGAAATACGGGCCGTAGTTTGGCATCCCTCGCGACGCACAAGTGAGCCATCACAGTGCAAATCGAATGGATGCCCGCGGCAAAATCGACGAAGATATCTTGCAGGTCGTCCATTGCAGCGCCCACAGAGCCCCAAAGACAGAACAGCTCATCCAACGCCTCGTATAGGTCGGGCGCGATGACGGTGTACCCCGCGAGGAGCGTGGCAAGCTCTGTGGCGCGCATGAAATAGGTGTGCGCCCGATGTCGCGTGAACGCTCCGACGCGGTGCAAAGAATCCGCGTCGATTTGGATGGAGGCTAGGCCCGAGGACGTCGGCGCATCTAACGTATGTCCCATGCCAGCGCGATCTAAGAGAATCGGGAAAGAGGCTTCTCTAAGCGCGCGTATCAACCCTTCCATGATCTCCACCGCCAGTGGGTGGCGACCTGCCGAGGGACCCTTGCCGTCTTTGGTCGCAGCAAGTGGCCAGCTGTTGAGCCTCTCCTGCATAGCGGTCACGCCGGTGAGCAGAAGGTTAATGCCGTCCACTGCTCGCGTGTCGGGATGAGTGACGAAGCGTGTCGGCTCGCCATTCCGGACTAGAGTCATGTCGGCCTCGTCGTCGGCGTGCCCGAGAGCGAGAAACGCAAAATCGTATGCCGCCGCCGCTTCGCGAACTGCAGCCATCCAGTCGGGGTTCTGCTCCGAGGGAGGCGTAATCAGCCGGTAGAGGCGCATAATGAGGAGGCCGCCGCAGAAATTGAGCGGCAGCCCAACCTGACGGCTGCATTCCTCGATCCAAAGCTGCGCAAGGGCGAATTGCGGTTCGTTGGCATCTGCCACAAAAAGGCGGCTGCCAATCCGCTCCATCGCGCGCCGCTTCTCTTCCAGATCCTGCGTCACGGGGACGGCGAGGCAATTGCGCGCCTCGCTCGCTGAGGAGAGGGGAGCCGAGCGTGAGAATAGCGTGCGCGGCGCCGTCGAGCCGCCTCTCCCAAAGTGGCGTAGCACTTTGGAGCGGCTTATCTTTTTTGGATCCGATGTGGTCACAAATACGCAGCCGAGGCGAGTGTGCGGAAATTCAGGGCCTTCGAGTGGTTCAGGGGTCGCTCAACAATCATGACACGGGACTCCTCAGCCTCTATATCGCTGATGTAATCCCTTTGTTGTGAGGCGATCTAAACAGAGTTAATCTGCGTGATCAAGCGAACTCGGTCACAGCTCAGCCCGCACATTTGTGGGCCGACCGATCAATTATTCTCGGTGGCAAACGCGCCGTTCGCTCTCGCGATAAATTGGATATTTGGTACGATGGCAAACGTGAAACCAATGCGCCCGGTCCGGTTTCGGAGATCGCGCCTGGATAGTTCGGTCAGATGATGACAAGAGCCTCCGTGTTCGTTCTGGTAGGCGCGCTGTTTTTGGCGGCAGCCGGCATCTCGATCGCCATCGAGCGCGACGATTTGAGGGACAAGCCACGATCCCCCGAGAAAAAATCGCCAGCGAAACCCGTGGCAGCAGATCCGAAGGCCATTGCCAAGTTGATCGACGACATCAACGCGGCGGCGCGGACGAACAAGGAGCGCATGACCAGCATCATTGTTATCAATACCGACGTGGCCACGACCACCCTCGAGCGGCAAAAGAAGGAAACTGGCCTGACGCTCGGCGACGTTTACGTGGCTCATTCGCTCGCCCTGGCAACGAAGAAGAAATTCAGCGCGATCGTTGCTCTCCATAAATCCGGGCAAAGCTGGGCCCAGATCGCCAAGTTGCACAACGTGACGCTGCAAGGCTCGAGCGAGCTGATCAAGGAGATGCAAAAGCCGTAGCTTCATCTTTCCTGATCCTGATCCTGATCATAATCTCTTGAGAAAACGCCGGCCGCCATACCAGGATCAGGAGTATGATCAAGATCATGAGCAGGAGGAAGGGAATCCGCCCCTTGCCAACCTGCATTCTTCACCTACAATACCGGCTCGTTATGGCAGAAAGCAGTGACACGATGGACATGACGGAGTTTCAGCTCCACGATAAGGACACCGGCAGCGCGGATGTGCAGGTTGCACTCCTCACCCGCCGGATCGGGCAGCTGACCGAACACCTCAAAAGCCATGCCAAAGACCATTCGTCGCGCCGCGGCCTCCTCAAGATGGTGGCGATGCGCCGGAGCTTGCTCGATTATTTGAGCAAGTCGGAGTCCGACCGGTATAAAAACCTGCTCGCGAAACTCAACCTGCGGAAGTAGCCGCCGGTCCGTCTCTTGGTTACGCTCGTCCTTCGTTCGCGCTTCCGGCCTAACGAGTCCGTTAATTAGAAAGTAAACCGGCGCTCAGGCCGATGTTCCACTTTGATTAGAGGTTTTAGTCCCGACGCGTTTCGGAATTAAAACCTACGATCAAGGGTGACCGGCCTGGGATTCGCCAATCCAGGAGAAACGCAGTTATGCAACACAAGGTCACGGCCCAAATCGGGTCAGCGCAAATTTCCATCGAAACCGGCAAGATCGCCAAGCTCGCGGACGGCTCCGTCGTCGTCTCGTGCGGCGATACCATGATTCTCGCCAGCGCGGTTTCGGCCACGCAGATCAAGGAAGGCCAGGACTGGTTCCCGCTCACGGTCGATTACCGCGAGAAAGCAGCGGCGGTCGGGAAATTTCCGGGCGGCTATTTCAAGCGCGAAGGACGGCCTTCGGAAAAAGAGACACTCACTTCGCGGATGACGGACCGCCCGTTGCGGCCGCTCTTTCCGGCGGGTTATCTCTACGACACGCAAATCATCTCGATGCTCCTCAGCGCGGATGGCCAGAACGACCCGGATATCCTCGCGATTAACGGCGCCTCCGCCGCGCTCACCGTTTCCGACATTCCCTTTGCCGGCCCGATTGGCGCCGTGCGCGTGGGCCGGGTGAATGGCGAATTCATCGCCAATCCGACTCACGATCAACGCAACGAGAGCGATCTCGATCTGGTTTACGTGGGCACGGAGAACGACGTCATCATGATTGAAGGCGCCGCTCAGGAAATTCCGGAGGAGGCTTTCATCAAGGCGCTGGAGTTCGCCCACGGACATGCCAAGGAGATGATTCGAATCCAAAAAGAACTCGCAGCGCAGGTGGGAAAGCCCAAGCGCGAGATGCCGTTAATGACGGTGAACCAGGACATTCTCGAGGTGGCTTATCAGGTCGTGGGCGAGCGCATCGAAGGCGCGCTTTACAACCCGACCAAGGTCGAGCGCAGCAAAGCGGTCAACGCCTTGAAGGAAGAAGTGAAAGCAGCGGTGCTCGCGAAGTTTCCCGAGGCCGACAAGTTCGCGATCTCGCAGGCATTCGACTACGTCCAGAAAAAGGCGTTCCGGATCAGCGTCCTCGACAAGCAGAAGCGGATGGATGGCCGCGGTTACCAGGATCTGCGTCCGATCACTTGCGAAGTGGGCGTGCTCCCGCGCGCGCATGGCTCCGCGATTTTCCAGCGCGGCGAAACCCAGGCCCTCGCACTCGTTACCCTCGCGCCGATAGAAGAAGCGCAGAACATCGATGCCTACGGCGGCGGCGAAACTTCCAAGAGTTTTCTCCTGCACTACAGCTTTCCACCGTTCAGCGTCGGCGAAACCGGCCGAACCGGCGGCGCCAGCCGTCGCGAGATTGGCCACGGCGCGCTCGCGGAGCGTTCGCTCGAGCCGGTGATTCCCGCCACGGAAGATTTCCGTTACGCGGTCCGGATCACGAGCGAGATCATGGAATCAAACGGCTCCAGCTCGATGGCGAGCGTGTGCGGCGGAATGCTCGCGCTGATGGATGCCGGGGTTCCGATCAAGACTCCAGTCGCCGGAATCAGCGTCGGCCTTGTTACTGAGTTCGGCGATGGCGGCGACCTGAAACGTTACGAGCTCCTCACCGACATCATCGGTTCCGAGGATCACTTCGGCGACATGGACTACAAAGTTTGCGGCACGGAAACCGGCATCACTGGATTCCAGCTCGACCTGAAGTTGCGGGGCGTCAGCCACAAGATCATGGCCGAAGCGACGATGCGCACGAAAGAAGCGCGCACGAAAATTCTCGGCATCATGGCGCAGGCCCTCGACAAACCGCGCGCCGACCTGAGCAAATATGCGCCCCGCATTGAGACGATCAAAATCAATCCGGAGAAGATCGGCGCGCTTATCGGCCCCGGCGGCAAAACCATCAAGGGCATCGTCGCGGAAACCGGCGCCGAGATTAACATTGAGGACGACGGTTCTGTTCACATTTACGCCACCAGCCCCGAGAGCATGGCGCGCGCGAAAGAAATCATCGGCGGCATGTCCCGCGAGATTGAAGTGGGCCAGACCTATCACGGCCGTGTCGTCTCGATCAAGGAATTCGGCGCCTTCGTCGAAGTGTTCCCGGGCAAGGATGGCCTCGTCCACATTTCCGAGCTGGCGGATTTCCGAGTCAATCGCACCGAAGACGTCGCCAAGATGGGCGAAATGATCTGGGTGAAGTGCATCGGCATCGACGACAAGGGCCGCGTGAAATTGAGCCGGAAAGCCGCGCTCAAGGAACGCGCCGCCACCGAAGCCGGCCAGACGACCGAGCCGGATCGCGTCGAAGAAGCGCGCCGTTAATTCGAGCGCAAGGCA
>JBEEHI010000246.1:0-4307 GCA_041167305.1 Verrucomicrobiota bacterium | reverse complement strand
CGAGTCCGGAAAAGTTCCCGGCGCGTTGCCCCATCAAATCGATCAGCCGGCCCGGCGTGGCTACGACAAGGTCGACACCCGATCGCAGTGCTTCCAATTGCGGACGCTCACTCACGCCGCCGAACACCGTGGCCATGCGCAGCGGAAGATGTTTCGCATAAGCGCGGACATTCTCCTCGATCTGCACCACGAGCTCTCGCGTCGGCGCGACTACCAGCACGCGCGTGCCGCGGCGTTGGCCGTTTCCCATGGACGCAGCGAGCATCGTCAGGATCGGCAAAACGAACGCCGCCGTTTTTCCCGTCCCAGTCTGGGCAATGCCGATGAGATCGTGGCCCGCGAGAATCGGTGGGATTGCCGCCACCTGAATAGGAGTCGGCTCGGTGTAACCAGACTCTTTAACCGCCTGCAAAATCTGCGGCGAAAGATTGAGTGCGCGAAAAGACATGAGAACCCGGACTATCGTCGATTATGCCCGAATCGCACCTGTTCTTATTCGCGCTTCCCACTCGCGCCTAACGAGCGTGCGCCGTCATTACCTTGCGGTTGGCGATCGGACCTTGCGCCCAGGCCGCGATCGTTTTCGTAAAAACGTCGAGGCGCAAACTGCGTTGGGCGAGGTCGGATTTCAGCTGGCGTTCCAGGCGCAGCCGCAAATCTTCGTTCGGCCCCCTTTGCGCAAAATCCCAGGCGTCTTCACCCTCGGCTTCCAGCAGGCTTTTCTCCAGGGCACGCGTTGCTCGTTCCAATTCCGCCAGGGTCGCGCGCATCTGGCTCACGCTGGTCTGCGCGCTCGTGCCATTCGATTCGATGTCGATGAGCGCGAGCAAAATCTCGAGGTGGGCCACATCGCCGGCCGCGTACGCTTCCTGCACTTCGTGCCAAAGACCGGAAACCTCAGTGCTCGCATCGTCGCGCAAATCGGGATGAAGTCTCCGGACGAGAATGCGGTAAAGCGTTTTCACCCTCGCATCCTTCGCCTCCTCTTCCGCTTCCTCTTCCACTTCTTCTATTTCGATCCGCGCCTGTGCAGCCGGTCTTCGAACATTGCGCACGCGTGGCTCTTCCGGCGCACCGCGGAACATGTGCGACTTGAAAGCCTCGAACGTCGTCGAGTAAGCCTCATCGTCCATCTTGTCGGGGTTCGTTCCGAGCGATCGTTTCACCCAATCCTGAAAGAGCGATTCCTTTTCAAAATCGCTGAGCTTGCCCGCGACTCCCCGTTCATCCTGCGGCCCATCGGCCTCTTCGTCGTCCGTTGCAGCCAAAGGATTTTCCCGGCGAAACATCACCCGCTGATAAGCGCTATGCGCGTCCTGGAAACCACGGCGCATCTCCATTTCCACTTCATGGACCAGCGTCTGGGCGTCGCGAATCTGCGTCTCGACTTCGCGCGTCTTACTTAGGAGCGCGCCAAATTCCCGGGCCCGCCACCGGACAAACGCAGGCTTGTCCTTGCGCTCGAAGTGGTGCCACCGGAGGCGCGCCCGTTCCAGACGCGCTTTTGCACTCGTGCATTCGGCCGCCGCGGACTCGCGCAACGACTCCTGTTCGATCCGCACCATCCGGCGATCGAATGCATTGGCTTTCGGAATTGTTCTCGATCGTGGCATTCCGCGGAATTTACGCAGGAGCAGCCATGAGGAAAGGTTGGCAGCTCTTTTCAATTCTTCTGTTCAGCCCGGACGTTCATTCTACATTTGAAACATGCCGCGCTGTCCCTGGGCTACAACCGAACCGTCCATCACCTATCACGATGAAGAATGGGGCGTCCCGGTTCACGATGATCGGCTGCTCTTCGAGTTTCTCATTCTCGAAGGCGCCCAGGCCGGCCTGAGCTGGATCACGATTTTGAAGAAGCGGGAGAACTACCGGAAGGCATTCGCCGGATTTCGCGCGGAAAAAATCGCCGGCTATGGCACGCGCGACGTGAAACGGCTGCTGGGCGACGCCGGCATCGTAAGAAACCGCTTGAAGATTGCCGCCACGATCCAGAACGCGAAAGCGTTTCTCGCCGTGCGCCAGGAGATAGGAAGCTTCGACGCGTACCTTTGGAGTTTCGTCGGCGGCAAACCAAAACGGAACCGCTGGCGGCGGATGTCCGACGTTCCCGCTCGCACCCCCGAATCCGATGCGATGAGTCGCGACCTGCTCCGGCGCGGATTCAAGTTTGTCGGCTCCACGATCTGTTACTCCCTGATGCAAGCGACCGGCATGGTCAACGACCACCTCGTATCCTGTCCGCGACATTCGGCGCTCGATTTTCGAGCCGATCCGTAAGACGTTCTGGCCTGACTGACATCAAATGACTACCGGCGAATGCTCACACATTGAAGCGATCGAAGGGATCAAACGGCCGAGCCGTCTTGAGTGCGAGGAATGTGTGAAGATTGGCAGTGATTGGGTTCACTTACGGACCTGCCAGGAATGCAGCGTGACCCTTTGCTGCGACAGTTCGCCAAACCGCCACGCCAGCAAACATGCGCACACAGCCGGCCATCCCGTCATCGCCTCTGCGCAGCCCGGCGAACGCTGGCTCTACTGCTACCTCGATGATGCTTTCGTGGAATACTAACCCGGGACGGTCATGAAGAACGATAAAGATAAGGTAGATGTCGGGGCCGTCGAAGATCACGATGGCATCCTTACCATTCGCGGCGGCGGCCCGCGGCGCGACTGGAACGGGATTCATTATAAGCAAGGGATGTCCGCGAAGAACGTCGGAACAACGAATCTTTCCGCCAACATCGCCACCATCCCGCCAGGGGGCGTGGCCTACGCCCACATTCACGTCGGGTTCGAGCTGATTCTCTACATCCTCGAGGGCCGGGTCCGCCATGAATTTGGTCCAGGTCTCAGGCACGTGCTGGAAAACCAAGCCGGCGATTTCATCTACATTAAACCTGGGGTTCCTCATGAAGTCTTTAACATGAGCGACACCGATCCAGTCGTCGCTTTTGTCGCGCGCTCGTCCGCCAGCGAGTGGGACGATATTATTCCCTACGACCGCACCCGGGCCGGGTAGAACGTCGTCTACTTCGATTTTTCCAATCTCACGGAGTCCAGCACCTGATCGATCTTGTCCTTCAAGACGGGATTCTCATCGGTGTTGCTGGTGAACATGATTTCGAGGAGCTGGCCTTCGTAGGAGGTCCCGAGGATTCGGGTATAGAGGAGGCCGTCCCGCGGGTTCTTGGGGTTGTCGCGCGGCGCGATGTAACGCATATCGGCCCACTTGCGACCGTCGATGGTGACGATCTCTTTCTTCAGCCAGTTGAGCTTTGGCAGCCAGGACATTCCTTTCGTGTATTCCGCTACCTTGTTTTTCAAATAGACGGGAAGACCCTCTGGTTGGAGCCCATGGGTCCCGCGCATGATGATTCCCCACGCGTCACTTTCGGGCGCTGTGAAATAGGCGATCGATTGCTTCTCCTGCTTCGGGTTCTTGCCGGGAACAAAAGCATCGGTCGTTTCCAGCGTTAGCTTTCCGTCAAGGAGAGCGACCGTCCCCGCGTTCAGCCCGCTGAGCGAGGCAACCAGCCCAAAACAAATTCCTAGCGTCCGTCTCATGGCTTTGGGCTTTCGTTTCCGCGCGCTTTGTCCGCCATGGCGCGCGCGTCCTTCTCCTCATTTGGTCCTTCCGCATAACCAATCACCGCCGAGTGCTCCTTATCCAGCTTGATCACCACCAGGCGCGTATGGATTTTCCGCGTCTCATCATTGCCTGCAGCCAGCCGGTAGATAATCGCGTGGGGAACGAAGTGGCCGTTCTTCTCGACGCCGCGCCATTCGACCACGTCGTTGGCCTTGTGAGGAAATGTTCCGCCGCCCGCAGCCATGGTGGCCGAATACAAATCGACCGTCTGTTTCCCGAACCGGATGTTAATCCAGCTCCTCTCATCTCCCGCCAGATGCACGAGCCGATAGCCGCCTAGCCCGGCGAAGACCGCTTCGAATCCTCCTTCCGGAATGTTGCTCTCATCCTTGAAGGAAAGAGCCTTCGCGCGCGCTGTGCTCGTATATCTCGAATCGATCTTTTCTTCTGCCCGCGCTCGGTCACACCAGGTTGCGAAGGCGACGACCACCAGTGCAATCCCAACGAATCTTCCCACAGCCCCTGTCTTGATCACCTGTCCACCATGAGTCACGCCGGCGGCCCTTGTCGATCTCCATGTCGCGCTTCCGCTTGACTGGAAAGTTCCAGAGTGTAACAGTCGTTACATCGCGACTCGAAATCAGCTTCTGGAAAAGTGCCTCGTCTATTTTCTTCGCCACGGCGTCGCGAACCTTTCGCTCCGCCCGCTGGC
>JBEEHI010000245.1:0-2660 GCA_041167305.1 Verrucomicrobiota bacterium | reverse complement strand
ATATTTGGAACCGCTCGCGCAAAATATCCGGCCCGGAGAAGCGAGAATCAGCAACGACGATATCGCCGACGGACTCTTCGTTCACCTGGGTAGTCATGTCGCGGCAGTCATGGAAGACCGGCCGCCGCGCGGCGTGCTCGATCGTGGCGATCTGGTGGCGCACCAGCTCGAAGGTGTGCCGGAAATTCTCTCGTTAGGCCAGCTTCTCGACGCGAGGAAAACCGATCGGTTCGATCTGTTACGCGCCCCGCATCATTCCGGAAACGTCGATATCCTCGTGGGCGGCGACGTCATGCTCGGCCGGACGGTAGGAGCTGCGATCGCAGGCGGCATGGATCCGCTGGTCGGTATTCGGCCGGCGCTCGACCGCGCAGCGGCGAAGGTGGTGAACCTCGAATGCGTTCTTTCCGATAAGGGAACGGCCGATACCGCGAAGCGTTATTCCCTGCGCGCCCCGCTCGACGCGATCCGGGTGCTGAGCGCGGCCCGAATCAGCGCGGTCAGCCTGGCGAACAATCACGTGAATGATTTCGGACGCGAGGCGCTCCTGGACTCGATTGCGCGTTTGCAGGCGGGGGACATTACTGCAGTCGGCGCGGGCGAAACGATCGCGCGCGCCCACGCGCCCTATTTCCTGACAACGAATGCCGGAAGCAAGGCAGCGATCATTGCGCTCAGCGATATCGACGGCGGATCGAATGGCGTCTCAATCGCTAGCGCGCGGGATCGCGAGCGCGTCGCGGCGTCGATCGGGGAAGCGCGAGCGAACGCTTCAATTGTTTTGGTCTTCGTGCATTGGGGCGACGAGAACACGGACAAGGTGAACGAGCGCCAGCGCGAACTGGCGCGCTGGTTGATCGGCCACGGGGTGGATGCCGTGGTCGGTTCGCATCCCCACTGCGTCCAACCGTTCGACAGCTACCACGGCCGCCCGATTGTCTATTCGTTAGGCAACCTGGTTTTCGACGGCGCGCCTACTCTACCGAGTTGGAACCGGGGTCAGCTTCTCGAAATCGACGCCGGCCAGCGCGGGGTGCGACAGGCTTCGTTTCTCCTGGTCCCCGTGCAACTGGATGCCCGCGGATTTCCCCAGCTTCTGGAACCAAAGCGCAAGCCGGAGTTGGCAGGCGCCGGTGAATCGTTAGACAAATGAATCGGGGGGCGGCGTCTGACTGTCGAACCGATGAACCCGCTAAGATTGTTCCGTCAAAACCTCGCTCTGATCCTCGCGGTCATCGGGGCGCCATTTAGTTTTTCGGCGCCTGCCGAACCAACCGTCGACGAAATCGTCAATCACTATGTCAACGCGATTGGGGGCACGGAGAAATTGAAGCAGCTCCAGACGCTGGTGATTCGCGGCGAATACCGGGAAGGCGATCACGTTTTGCCGGGTGCGACCATGGCAAAAATGCGCCCTTACTACAAACTGGTCGGCGACCCCGCCAAACCCGTTACGGATTTCGCCGAAGGTTACGACGGCAGCGCGTGGGAGTATTACCAGGACCCGGGGATCGTACTTCGCACCGTGGGCAAAGCCGCCGCGGCCAGCCGGCACGGCCTCGCGGTCGACGGGCCGCTTTCCGATTATCGAGCTAAACGATCGACCGTTACGCTGCAGGGAACGGAGAAGATCGACGGCCGGCCCGCCTTTTGTCTGCGCGTCCGGATGGCGGATGGGTTCGAAGAAGACGAATTCGTCGATGCCGAGACCTGGCTCTGGATCGCCAGCCGGAAAGTCGCGTCCGTCCACGCGTTCGGCCGCGAAATCGCGACCGAGACGCGGTTCAGTGATTATCGGCCGATCGACGGCATCCTGTTCTCTTTCTCGAGCAAGGAAGTCGAGATCGCGACGGGCAAAGTGCTGAATGAATTCCGGACCACGTCGATCACGGTAAATGAAAAACTCGATCCGGCTGTCTTTTCCCCGCCTACATTCACGCCCAGACCGTTGCAGAAACTGCTGGCCGACCTCTATGGCGAACGGACTGACGTCAACGCTGTCCTCTGGTCGTATCACGAATTCCGGCGCGCCCACCCCGAGATCGCAACGGACGATGGAATGCAGGCGATCGGTTACCAAATCTTGAAGATGGGCGATCATCCTGCCGCCGTCGCGTTGCTCGAAGCGAATGCGAAGGAGCATCCGAAATCGAGTGACGCTTTTTTCGGCCTCGGCCGCGCTTACCGGGAGCAGAAAGAAGTCGCGAAAGCGCGCGCCCAATTCGAAATGGCGCTCAAGGTTGATCCCGACAACAAGCGCGCCCGGCAGGCTCTGAGCGAACTCCCAGCCTCCGGCTCCTGATCTCAGCGCGCTCCGTTTCGCGGATTCGGAAATAGCCTGGCGACGACGGGCGCCGCCCTTTCGCGCAATCGGGTGCAGGGCGCTTCGAAGAATCGATAAAGGAACGCGCTCAGGAGAATCGCGCCGCCGATCTGGAGCGCGAAGGAAAGGAGCGCCTTCGCGAGCGGCATGGGAGCATCGGCGCCAAAGCCCGCGCGACTAACGAGGAGAAAAACCGGCAGGTGGACGAGATAAAGCCCGTACGACCAGAGCGCGATCTTGCGGACCGCGGTGCTCCCGAAATTTTCACCGGTTAACTTCCATTCGGAAGCCCAGGGCAGGAGCAGCGCGAACCCGATCGAGACGAGGGTGAAACGAA
>JBEEHI010000244.1:0-38419 GCA_041167305.1 Verrucomicrobiota bacterium | reverse complement strand
ATGGATGGCAACGGCCGCTGGGCGAAGGACCGCGGCCTGCCGCGGATCAAAGGCCACGAGAAAGGCGCCGACGCCGTGCGCGAGTGCGTCGAAGGCTGCGGCGACTTGAAGATCGAGTTCCTCACCCTCTACGCCTTTTCCGCCGAGAACTGGCAACGGCCGAAGACCGAAGTCTTCGCCCTGATGCGTCTGCTCGAGCGTTTCCTGAAAGAAAAAACCCCGGAGTTGCTCGAGAAAAACGTGCGGCTCCAGGCGATCGGCCGCCTCACCGACCTGCCTGCCGGTTGCCAGAAACAACTGCACGAATCCATCGAACGCACCTCTGGCAATAACGGCCTTACCCTGATTCTCGCGCTCAGTTACGGCGGCCGCCTCGAGATCATCGACGGCATCAAGAGCCTCCTGCGCCAGATCGATTCCGGCCACATCGATCGCGCCATGATCGACGTCGACATGTTCAGCAAGCATCTCTACACCCGCTACTATCCCGACCCCGACCTCCTCATCCGCACCTCCGGCGAGATGCGGCTCTCGAATTTCCTGCTCTGGCAACTTTCCTACACCGAGATGTACGTCACCCCGAAACTCTGGCCCGACTTCACGAAGAAGGACCTCTTCGACGCCGTCGAAGATTTCGGGAAGCGGAACCGACGGTATGGCGCAGTTGAGTAGCGGAGACCGGCTCGGCGAAGCACAGCTTCGGAGACAAGGTGCCGTTCCCAAGTACAACTTGGGAACGAGAGCGTAACGAGGGGGGCTCGCGAAGTCACGCGACTTGGCGCCCGCGGACCCAACCCCTCCTCGTTCCTCCTCGTTCCGAAGTTGCACTTCGGAATGCGCCTTGTCCCGGCAGTTGCACTGCCTCTTCTATCTCCATTGATCGGTCGGCAGCGCGACTGTCGCTCCGGGCAACCACTCGTGGGCCGATGAATAACACCAATGCTCCGGCGATGCGACCAGCCCGCGCTTGACCGGGTTGTTGTGCATATATTCCAACTTCTGCAGCATCATTGCATCGCTCATGATCGCCTGCGGATGCGAGCCTTCCTGCCCAACTTGATGCTGGCTCTCGGTCTTGTTCGGCGCCCGTTCGTAGCGCAACTGGCGCAGGAGCCAATCGCAATGTTCTGTCTCGAGCTGCTCGATGATGCGGCGCGCAGTGTGGCGCTTTAGGTCAGCAAGAACACGAGCGAGCTCGGGCGCAGCGACGATGGCGTGGAAGTGGGTGTCGAGTACGACCCAGGCATAAAGCTTAAGAGCCTTATGCTGGCGACAGTACTCGAACGCATCGACAAGGATGTCGCAGCGAGCCGCAGTGGTGAAGATGGGGGCCAGGCGACGGTGGTAGCTGTTATGAAGTGGGCGTGAGCGCGTTCGAGAATTCGGTACCGGCTGCGCATGTGGGGGGGTGAGAGCCGAAGCTCAGCTTCGAAGATAACGGATTGCCGTTCCCAAGTGCAACTTGGGAACGAGGGTGGGGGGAGGAACGAACGGCGTAGGAAGAGCGGCTACACAAACGCTTCCGCTACGGAGTCGGCGAGGAGTTTGCCGCGGGGGGTGAGGATGAAATTGCCGTTTACTTCGCGCAGCAAACCGAGGTCGATGAACTCACGGCTTTCGTCAGGCCAGGATTCCAGTTCGCGGGAAGAGATTCCGTCCCGGGTTCGCAACGCGAGAGCGATTCTTTCCGCTCGCTTCATCTCGGGCGTCAGCATTTCTGTCGACGTCACAGCGGACTCACCGGCCAGGATGCGATCGGCATAGGCGCGATAGTCGCGGACATTTTGCAACCGCCGCATTCCCACGGTGGAAAAGGCGCTCGGGCCGATGCCGAGATAATCGTCTCCAGCCCAGTAGCCGCGGTTGTGCGCCGAGGCGAACCCGGGGCGCGCGTAATTGGAAATCTCGTAGTGTTCGTAGCCGGCGCGCTCGAGCATGCTCATCGCGGCTTCCAGAAATTGCGCGTCGGATTCCGGGTCTTCGCGGAATTCACCGCGCGAGTGGCGCAGGAAAAAGTCTGTGTCTTCTTCGTAGGTCAGGCAATAAGTCGAGATATGGTCCGGCTGCAGCCGGATCGTTTTCTCCAGGTCCGCCTCCCATTGCCACAGCGTTTGCCCGGGGAGTCCGAACATCAAATCGATGCTGAGATTGGCGAACCCGGCATCGCGCAGAATCTGAAACGACGTTTCTGCCTGCGCTGCATTGTGTTCGCGACCGAGCAGCTTCAACAATTCATCGTCCCACGATTGCACGCCGAGACTGATGCGGCTGACTCCCATCGCGCGAAGCAGCGCTGCCTTGCGCGCCGAAACGCTGCCGGGATTCGCTTCGAGGGTCCACTCCACCAGGCGGGACAAGTCCAGACGACGGCGCAGTCCGCCGAGAAGGAATTCCAGTTGCGACGTCGTTAGCGCCGTCGGTGTCCCGCCGCCGAAAAAGATCGTCTCCAATCTCAGCGGAAACCGATCGCTCACTTCCTCGATTTCCCGCAACAACGCCTCGCAAAACCGCTGCGTCTGCGAGCTATCCGCCCGCTCCTTGTAGAACGCGCAGTACGGACAAATCCGCGCGCAGAATGGGATATGCACGTAGAGATGCGAAACAACCTCGGAAGTTCGGTGTTGGATGTGGGACGTTGAACGTTGGACGTTTTCCCCCTGTCTCTTAAGCTCGCTCTCACCTTTCATCGTGCGGATTCCAATCCTAGCCTCTTTTCTGTTCTGCGCCGTCCTTTCCGTCAGCGCGCAGGTGATTCCCTCGCAATCGATCGTGTATTCCGCGCGGGATCCGGCCGCAATCAAGGATTACCACACCAATCCCGCCGTCGTTCGCGGAATGGTCAATCGCCTCGTCCTCGCCACCACAGGCCAGCCCGATCTCGCCCGCGCCTGGGGCTCACTGGTTTCGCCTGACGACAAGATCGGCATCAAGATTTCCGCGGCCGGCGGTGAACTGTTTACGACGCATCGCGATATTGTGAACGCCATCGTCGACGGTCTCGTCGCGGCCGGGCACGCGCGCAACAGCATCGTTGTTTGGGACCGCAGCCTCGGCGGCATCAAGGAAGCCGGGTATCGGCCGGACGCGGAAGGTTACCAGATGAAATCAATCGCGCCGCGCGATGGCTACGATCCCAAGGCAGTCTTCAGCGCACCGCTCAGCGGGAAATTGATCTGGGGCGACCTGGAGTTTCGTTCCGATCGCGGCATGATCCCGCTGCTGTCCGACCAGGAAGTGCTCAGTGACGACAGCCATTTCGCCCGAATTCTCACCGGCGAAGTGACGAAAATCATTAACGTTCCCGTGATGAGCGACAGCGCCACCTGCGGGATCGCCGGTTGCCTTTACAACATGACGATCCCGAATATCGACAACTGGCGGCGCTTCACCTCGGGCCGTTGGGGTAACACGGCCATCGCTGAGATCTTTCGAATGCCGATCGTCCGGTCGAAGGTCGTTCTCAACATCATGGATGGGCTGGTCGCGCAATACGCGGGCGGGCCACGGCCGGAACCGAATTTTGCGGTGCATCACGCCACGATTCTCGCGAGCAAAGATCCGGTCGCGATCGATGCGCTCACCGTCCGGCAGATGGAGGAGTGGCGGGCCAAAGCGCGTTTCGCGCCGATCGCGCCGCTGGCGCAACACGTGCAGGCTGCCGGACAACTTCGCATCGGCAATGCCGAGGTGATAGAAGTGCGCAACGTCGGACCGTGAACCAAGCGCTCGAACGAAAAGATCTCCGCGGACCGGTGCTTCGCTCCGTCTCGCGTTCGTTTTATCTTTCCCTGCGAATTTTGCCGGCAGCGTTGCGCGAGCCGTTGTCGCTTGCGTATTTGCTGGCGCGCGCGACCGACACGATCGCCGACACGCCCGAGCCGCCGGCTGCTCTTCGGATGGACGCTTTAGCTCGACTCGCGGCGGCCATCCAGGGGACAGCTGGACAAGAAACGGCGGCGCAGTTGCGGGAATCGTTTGCGCCTCTGCAAAGCGACGAGGCGGAGCGGACTCTGATCGGTCGGCTTCCGGCTCTCCTCGATTGGCTCGACGAGCTGCAACCCGGGGATCGAGACGAAGTGCGGAGCGTGCTCGAGAAGATCAACCGCGGGCAGAGACTCGATTTGGAAAGATTCGATGCGAGCACGAGCACGAGCACGAGCATTAGGGCGCTCCCGACAGCAGCTGCATTGGACGAATACACCTACCTCGTCGCCGGCTGCGTAGGCGAATTCTGGACCCGGCTTTGTTTCGCGCACGTGAAGAATTTCTCGGAGCATTCTGAGGCCGAGATGCGCGGACTGGGCATGCGCTATGGCCAGGGATTGCAGCTGGTCAATATTTTGCGGGACGCCGGCGACGACTTGCGGCAGGGCCGGTGTTATTTTCCGGCGGACGAATTGGATTCGTTAGGTATGGCGGCCGGCGAAATCCTGCGCGATCCGGCGCGTGTGCTTCCGATGATCGAGAAATGGCGCACGAAAGCGGAACACGGCATCGAGGCGGGGATCGAGTATGCGTCTGCCATTCGGAATCGCCGGGTTCGTTTTGCGACGGCGCTGCCAGCGCTCATCGGGGCCCGGACACTCGCGCTCTTACGCGCAGCAGGACCGGAAGCACTTGTCCGCAGGGTGAAAGTGCCGCGGGACGAAGTCCGCAAAATGATCTCCGCGAGCGCGCTCGCGTCGCCAAAGTCTTTGCGTCGGACGTTTGAGAAGCTTCAAGGAGCGGCGGTCCCCAGTCCGCCGAAGAAAGACGGCGGTTTGTAAACCGCCGCTCCTTGATGTCGCTCGACGTTAGGTCCTGAAATAGTTGCGCTGCTTGTCCGTGATGGGACGCTCCAACCGCTCCAGGACTTGGAGCATGTCCTCCCACACTTTGCGTTTCTCGGACGGCGCCTGGTTCCTAAGCAGATAGGACGGGTGATACGTGATCATGAGCGGCGTCTCGTGATGCGAATGCCACCGGCCGCGCATCTCCCGCATGGTGCCGCGAGTGCCGAGAAGGCCCTCGACGGCGGTCGCACCCAGTGCGACGAGGACCTTCGGCTGGATGATGTCGATTTGCTCCGCCAAATACGGCAGGCAGGTCTGCATTTCGTCGGGCGTCGGCGGTCGATTGCCGGAACTACCGCGCGGCATGTCCGGCCGGCATTTCAGGACGTTGGCGATGTAAACGTCGGCGCGTGAAAATCCCATGGTCTCGATGATTTTCGTCAGCAACTGGCCGGCGCGCCCGACGAACGGTTCGCCGCGCGCATCTTCGTCGGCGCCCGGCGCTTCACCGATGAACATCAATTCCGCATCCGGATTTCCAACGCCAAAAACGGTCTGGGTTCGCGACGCGGCAAGGTGCGGGCATTTCACGCAGACTGAAACGCGCGCCTGGATGGGAGCGAGGAGCGCGGCTTTGTCGACGAGCGGCGTTCGCTTCGCAGGTTCGACCCGAACGGGACGGCGAAGTTGCGTCAGCGCAAGGCGCGAGGCTCGCGGTAACTTGCCCCCGTCCGCGCGCAGTCGTTCAAGTGCGGTCAGCACCAGATCGAGTGCGGGAGAAAATTCGGCGGCCACATTCCGACCATCTGAGGTTTTGCGCTCAACGGCAATTCCTTTGATGCTGCCAGGCGTTATTCAATGAGCCTTGCGTTATCAGATTACGATTATCCGTTGCCGGAAGAGCTGATCGCTACCCGGCCGCTGCCGAATCGCCAGGATTCGCGCATGATGTTGCTCCACCGGCGCGAGCGACGGATCGAGCATCGGTTGTTCGCGGAGCTGCCGCAGTTTTTGCTGCCGGGCGATCTGCTCGTCCTCAACAACACGCGTGTCGTAAACGCGCGGCGGTTTTCCGACGACGGAAAGATCGAGTTCTTGTTCCTCGAAAAACTGGGGACCGCGCGTTGGAAATGCCTGGTCCGACCCGGACGCAAAATGCGCGCCGGCGCGCAAGCCACGCTCGAGGGCGTTGCGGTGCGCGTGGAAGAAATTTGTCCAGACGGCGAACGGGTCGTGTCGCTGGAGCGCGACCTCGATCCGTGGGAAGGCGGGATGGTTCCGCTGCCGCCTTATCTTCGTCGCCAGGGCGACGTGGAGGATCTCGAACGTTACCAGACTGTTTATGCCGAAACTCTGGGAGCGGTAGCGGCGCCAACAGCCGGCCTGCATTTCACCCCGGAGATTCTCGGCGCGCTGCCGCACACGTTTATCACCCTGCACGTGGGCGCTGGAACTTTTCAGCCGGTGAAAGTGGAAAACATTTCCGAGCACCGGATGCACCGCGAGATGTTTTCCATTTCCGCCGCGGCCGCCGCCGCGATCAACGCGGCGAAGCGGACGGTCGCTGTCGGCACGACGACAGTGCGTGTGCTGGAGTCGGCGGCGCGGGACAATGCCGGCCGTCTCATCGTGCAGGATGGCGCGACCGAAATTTTCATTCATCCGCCCGCGGAAATCCGGCACGCCGATGTGTTGCTGACGAATTTTCATCTGCCGCGGTCGACGCTGCTGATGCTGGTGAGCGCATTGGCCGGGAGAGAATTCGTGCTTCGGGCCTACGCGGAAGCGATTCGCGAAGGGTATCGATTTTACAGCTACGGCGATTGCATGCTGATCCTGTAGCCACGGCCCTGCGGGCCGTTTCTGTCGAGTTCCCGGAAGGACGGCCCACAGGGCCGTGGCTACAGGGAATTCGCTGTGCTAGCCTCTCTCGAATGGACGAAAAACCCAAAGGCGAGCTGGTCATCCGAACGATCGCCATGCCCAGGGACACGAATCCGAGCGGCGACATCTTCGGCGGCTGGATCATTTCGCAAATGGATCTCGGCAGCGGAATCCTCGCGGCGAAGACTGCGAAGTCCCGGGTGGTGACGGTCGCGATCGAAGGCATGTCTTTTCTGCATCCGGTGAAAGTAGGTGACCGCGTGGCCTGCTATGCCTGGGTCGAGAAGATCGGCCGCACTTCGATGGTGATCCCTGTCGAAGTCTGGGTGCAGCGCTACATGTCGGGCGAGGACGTGCTGGTGACGAAGGGGGTTTTCACCTACGTCGCCCTGGATCGCGACGGGAAACCGGTCCCGGTCGAACGCGAATCCTGAGTCGTTACGGGTTTTCGGGCTGCGACTGAACGTTTTGTTCCAGCGGCGGCGGCTTATCCGCTGAGGGCAGCGTGGTCTGTTTCTGGATCACGCGCTTCCGCTGCTTCACTCGGGCGACCCTTACCTGTTTCATCTGCTTGTAGTAAGCGCGGTCCATTCGCCCGCTTTTTGTAAACATGGAGCATCCAGGCATGCACAGACCGAGGAGAAGAACCACGCAGAGTGACTTCATCGAGTTGTTCTACGCGACTTTCGCGCTCACTGCATCCTGCGACCAGACGAAGTGGTGCGACCGAAGCAATTCATCGACGACCTGGTAGATCTTCATTTCGCAGACGGCGCAATGCCGGAAGATCGCGGGAACCGTTACGGGATCGCTTCCGACAAACTGCCAGATTTGTTTGGCAACCTGCTCCGATTCGGGTGGCGCGTCGGCCGGCCAGGAGAGTGCTGATTTGTGCCGCTGCAAGGTCGCGGCGGAATCGGCGAAGCGTTGTTTCAACTCCGCGAATTCGTCCCGGCCCTGCAAGGCGTTGATCAACATCTCGCTCGCATTTTTCGTGATCCGTTCCGATTGGATCCAGTCCTTCGCCGGCGGTGCAGTCGAAGAAAAGGCAAAGGTGCCCTCGAGTTGTTCGGACACAAAAAGTTGCCAGAACGCTTCTTCGCCGGTGAGGTGCTCGAACTGGCCGCAGCGGGGCTGGCCTTGTTCGAAGAAGAAGGTCGAGACCAATTCGGAGTTCGCGTTCGAAATTCGGAGCTGACCGGTTTGGGAAGAATTCGCGATGGTTTGGTAGACCGTGATCAGGTCGAAATTCGCCAGGTTCCCGCTCAGCTCGAGGCAATGGCTCTGGCTGATCGCAAGGTCGCGCGCCTGGGTGAGACGCAAGGAGAGCTGGGTGCTGAGAAAGTAAAAAAACGACGGCACGCGGCGGATTAATTCGGGGAAATCCTTGAGCTGAAAACATTGCAGGCTCACCGGTTCGCAGGTGCGCGCCACGTGTTTGCGCGGGAGGCCGGACAACGTCTCCACTTCGCCGAGGATGTCGCCCCGCGAGAGGTAGGCAGCCGGAGCGGACGTTTGGGCCGATGGCTGAATCACCTCGACCACCCCCCGATTGATAATGAAAAGGGCGTCGCCGGGGTCACCGGTGGAATAAATGGTCTCGCCTTCGCCTAGGTGGCGGACATGGGACAGCTCGCCGATCGCCTTGAGCTCCAGGAGCTTCAGGCTCGTGCAATAGGAAAAGAAATCCCGGTAGAGCATGGCCTACCGTAATAGCAGGACGCGTGCTCTACCGTGGCTGCCGGGCTGTAGTCGCCCCGCTCTGTCGGGGCGAAGGCGGCGACAGAGCGCCGCGGCTACAGCATCGTGGGAGCGGTTTGCAGCAGTTGCATCTGCTGCGTCCGGCATCCAGTCTTCGGCGATGCGCGAGGTGGCTTACCTGTTCGAGCGGTTTCCGTCGTTCGGCCAAACCTTCTGCTACCGCGAAGTGGCGGAGCTCGAGCGCCAGGGGACGAAAGTCCACGTTTTCTCGATTCGCCGCCCGGCCAACGAACCCGAGCAGGACTGGGACAAACAGCTCGTCGATCGCGTCCATTACCTGCCCGAGGAAAAACTACTGGTCCCTGAGATCGACGGTCTTTTGCGAAGCAAAGCGGTCTCATCCGAAACGCGAGCAGCTGTGGAGAAGTGGGGCCGGCAATCCGATTTCCTGCGACTCTACCAGGCGATCTACATCGGCGCGCGATTGCAACGGGCTGGCCTCCGTCATATCCACGCCCACTTTGCCGGGATGGCGGCGCGCACCGCCTACTGGATCCGAGAATTCTTCACGATCCCCTACAGCGTCACCGCGCACGCCAACGACATTTTCGCGCCGCGCGACTTCGCCGTGTCGCTGTCAAAATTGATGGAGTACGCGGCTGCTATCGTGACGGTGAGTGACTATGCGGCTCGGGATTTGAGAGCTCGCTTTCCAGGCGCGGCTGCAAGAGTGCATCGAGTTTACAACGGGGTAGATCTTTCTCGCTTTCATCCCCCAGATCCCGGGACGGGCATCCCCGCGATCATTTCTATCGGCCGCCTGATCGAAAAAAAGGGGTTCGCCGACCTGATCAGCGCCTGTGCGCTGCTGACATCGCGTCGCCGCGCCTTCGCTTGCGAAATCATCGGTGAGGGGCCGCTCGAAGAAACGTTGCGGGCCCAGATCACCGGCGCCGGGCTGGACGGACAGGTGCGATTAGCCGGGCCGCAGACCCAGACGCAAGTTGCCCTGCGCCTGGCGCACGCGACGATTTTTGCTCTTCCGTGCACCCGCGAAGCAGACGGCGGGATGGATAATTTGCCGACAGTGATCATGGAAGCGATGGCGGCCGGGCTTCCCGTGATCTCGACGCCGCTCGCCGGCGTGCCCGAAATGGTGGAGCCGGACGTTAACGGAGAGTTGGTGCCGGAGCGCGATCCGGTCGCGATTTGTGCGGCGCTGGAGCGGCTCATTTCCGATCCGGTTCGCGCGCGAAGGCTGGGAGATCGCGGGCGGCAGATCGCACGGGAGAAATTCTCCATCGAGAACAGCGTGCGGCAACTGCAGGAGATCTTCGCCAGCATCTCGGCGTCGGCCTGAGGGCAGGCCGGCTCCATTGCGATTCGGAACATTTCGGGAGACGGCCTGCCCTCAGGCCCTTCATCGTTACTTTGCTCTTGCCTGAACAATTCCGGCGGTGCGAAATGAACGCATGAAGACAATCCGCCTCCTGTTTTGTTTCACGCTTTCGCTCGCCGCTGCCACCGCGGCCTTTGGCCAAAAGTCAGACTGGGTCGCCAGCTACAACACCCTGCTCGGAAAATACGTGACCTCAGGCGGCGTGAAATACGCCGAGTGGAAAGCGAATGCCGCCGACATGCAGGCGATCCAGGGCGTCGTCGATGGGATCTCGAAGGAGAATGTTTCGGCGATGGGCAAGCAGCAGCAGCTCGCGTTTTACGTCAATGCCTACAACGCCTGGATCCTCCACGAAGCGCTCGGCAAGTATCCGACCAAGAGCGTGAAGGACGTGCTCTTCACCTTCTTCACCGGCAAGCGGATCACCGTGGCCGGGCAGCAGATGAGTTTCAACGCGCTCGAGAAGGATACGATCCGCTCGAAGTTCAACGATCCGCGCGTTCACTTCGCGCTTAACTGCGCGAGCCGCAGTTGTCCGCCGCTGAATCGGACGGCGTTTAGCGCGGACAAGCTCGACGGGCAATTCGAGGCGCTGGCCAAGGGTTATGTGAACTCGGAGCACGGGGTGAAGTTCAACGCAGCTGCGAAATCGGCCGAGCTCTCCAAGATTTTCGATTGGTACAAGGACGACTTCAAAGCCGACGGCGGCGCGATTGCGTTCATTAACAAACGGCGATCGACTCCGCTCCCAGCCGACGCGAAGATCAGTTATCAGGACTATGATTGGGGCCTGAACGAGGCAAAGTAGAAGTCGTGGTTGCGCTGAACGAATCAACTGGAGGGACGACCGCTGGGCGTCCTGCGAAAGCGGGTTCGATGGGGACGGACGGCACCCGTCCCTCCAAGCGCTGGCCTGCGCGCTGGAAAGCATTTCGGCGTCCGATTGCGGAAGAGAAAGCGCGGGTGCTGAAGGAGCGCTGGGAATCGTTGCCGCTGGAGCTTCGCACGAACAACCAGATTTCGGGCCGGCACCTCACTCATTGCGGGTTCACGCTCGGCGCGAGCTACTGCTCCTTTCACTGCACACATTGTTATTTGCCCAAGAACGCGAACGAGATTCCGATCCCGTCGCTGGCGCAGGTAAAGGAACAGATCGATGCGAACCGGCGACTCCAGGGACCCGGCGGCGGACTCCAGATCACCGGCGGCGATGTCGCGGACGCGTACTGGAAATCCGGACGCGGCGACGAGCTGATCGAGATCGTTCGTTACGCCATTTCGGTCGGCTCCATTCCGATGCTCATGACGCACGGACAAACGTTGATCGAGCAGCCGCAGTTTTTGGAACGGCTGATGGTTGAAGGCGGCTTGCGGCAAATTTCTGTCCACGTCGATATGACGCAGGCAGGGCGGCACGGTTATCCGATCGGGCGAATCAAATGCGAAGCGGACCTGCATCCGGTCCGGCATGCGTTCACCGATCTGGCGTTGCGCCTGCGCGAAAAGACCGGCCTCCTGCTGGAATACGCGCTGAGTTTCACCGTCACCCGCCGCAACATCGACGACGTCCCCGAGGTGATCCGCTGGTATCTCGGCGATCCGCAACGCAGCTACATCTGGCGCATGCTCAGCTTTCAGCCGGAGGCCGACACCGGCCGGACCATTTTCTCCCAGCGGCCTATTACCTCCGCGGATGTTTGGGAAAAAATTTGCGAAGGCGTCGGGTTGCCGCTCCGGCGCGACGTTTCGATCTTCGGCCACCCGGATTGCAACAGTTGGGCGTCGCTCTTGATCGCCCGGCCGTCCGGAAAAATTTTCCCGCTCCTGCCCGACGACAAAAAATTCGATTCGCTCCTTGGCGAAGTGCTCCGCAAGATCGGCGGCTTGTCGCTGGTGAACGACGACGCCGGTACGCCGCCGTATCGGCTCGCGGGCGTTTTATTCCAGCATCCGCTCCTGGCGGCGAAACTCGTTTTCAAACTCTTGCGCTACGTCACCTCACGGAAAGCGCCGCCCGAAATTTTCCGTTCACTTCTGCGCGGCAAGGTCCACACCCTCGGCGTCGGCATGCACAATTTCATGGACGCGAAACAAGTGGCCAAAGCCGATACCGATCCGGTGATTTGCGCCCGGCTCGATTCCTGTGTCTTCAAGGGAGCCGTGAAGCGTAACGGCGAATGGGTGGCTGTTCCCATGTGCTCGATGAACCAGCAGACGTGGTCGGAAGTTTACGATGGCCGCATGAACGATCCGGAGCTACTCAAGGAGCCGCAGGTGTTTAATCGGACGCCGGTATTGTAGGGCGCCTCTGTGAGACGCCACCTCTGCGCGCATGGCGGCTGACACAGCCGCCCTATAATAAGTCCCTCACGCAATTCATCGCGCGGAGATAAACACGATGCGGTCCGCCGCGCATGAGTTCTTCGCTCATCAGGCGCACCGTATCGTTTTGGCCGGCAGGCATCCGGCATCGCCGTTCGCCCACTGCCACATCAAGCAGATCGGCGTTCTCCGTATGCGTGACGCTGAACTCCAGCGTTCCGCAGCGGACCGCGCAGCGGCCAATCGCTTCGCCGGCTTTTTCCTGGAATAAAATTTTGATCATCTTGCCCGATGAATTCGCGAACCAGAGCGAGTCCTGCTCTGCTTTGTCTCCAGGCGCCCAATGCAGTTGGGCTGCGAGCCATCCGGTCAGGAGCAGGGCCGTTGATCGGAACCCCGGCGCGAAATCGATCTGCACGCTGTCGATCTCCTCGAACCGATTGTGCGAGGCCGGGTGATCGAAGAACTGCGCGAGCGCGAGGCGAATTTGCACGAGCCGGGTCCAGTTCAGATCGCAGAGAACAATCCGTTGCTTCGCCTCAGCCTGCGCGGTCTCGACACGCTGCATCTGGGCGCGGAAATCACTCCAGCCCTGGCTGTCGTAGATGACGCGATCCACCCAGGCCCAGAGCTGTGGGTCCATCGGGTCGGAAAATTCTCCCTGCCACCAGAGATAGAGCGGAAGATCGGAATCGAGCTGGGAAAAAACGATATTCGGCAACAGCCGGGCCGAAGGCCCATCCAGCAAAAACGAAAGCTGTTCCGAGCAGACCTGTTTGGTTCCCGCGTGACTGACGTGGCAATGCACGTTGATCCAAGCCTCGACCCGGTTCTCGTTCGCTCCGGGGCTCGCCCCGATCACAATCGCGCGACAGGCGTGGTCTTCCGTGATTTCGGAAATGATTTTCGTGTTAACCGGAAGCGACCCGGGTGCCTCGCTGTAAACCGCGAGGTTGATCAACGAGGCCCGCGTCTTCGCGCCACCGCCTTCCGCCCAGAGTCTCTTCAGTTCCCGGTCGATCTTCCCGATCTCGACCGGCAGGCCTAACGACACGTTCTCAGCTGTGGCGACCATCGGCGGAACTCGGTTCGAGCTGCGTGACCGTGCCCTGGGCGCGCCATTGCCACATCCGCAGGAAGTCGGCGATCTGTTTGTTGGCCGCGCCGGTCTGCTCGAGCGGATAAGAGAATCGATAGGCGATGAGCCACGGACCGTCACGGAAAATATAAAACTGCGACCCGCACCGGCGCGAATTGCTCCTGAATAATCCGCGCGTCAACTCATACTGGACCCGCATGCCAGCGATGCTTCGCCCTGCCTGGTTCAGCGAAAAACGCCCCTGAGAAACAAGCTTCACGGCCTTGTACAGCTTGTTGATCGCATTTTGCTGGACGCTTACTTCGGCGTTGAAGTCTTTGCCATACGTCCCGAGCGGATACACGTAAACATCGCCGCGGATCAGTGGCACCACATCGTATTCCCCGCCGACATCGCGGCCGGCAGAGCCGTAGAACTTGGTGCCTTCGAAACGGAAGGCGCCGACGCGCTGGGGGAGGATGACGCCGGATGAAACATGAAGCAGACCGCCTCTGATTTTTTTGAATGGCGACGCCGCGGATGCGGTGCCGGCTGTGGCGAAGATCGACACGATGATTGCGACTGTGATTGGAAAGGGCTTGAGGGTTTTCATGTTGGGATTCATCAAAGTCGGCGCCAGGCCCGGCCGTCGCGCGCCAGGAGCTCGTCCGCTTCCTCCGGTCCCCACGAGCCGGCTGGGTATTCGAACAGGGTGGGCTGATTTTCCTTCGCGACCCAGGCTTCCTCGATCGGGTCGATGAACGCCCACGCCTCCTCCACCTCATCGCGGCGGGCGAAGAGGGTGGCGTCGCCGCTCATCGCGTCGAGCAGTAATCGCTCGTAGGCCTCCGGGCTCGCCTTGCCGAAGGAGGTCCCGTAGTGGAAATCCATCTTCACCGGCTCGATCCGGAAACTTGTTCCCGGCACTTTCGCCTGCATCCGCAGCGAGATGCCTTCGTCGGGTTGGATCCGGATCACGAGCACATTTTGATCGAGTGAAACCGATTCGCGATTGAACAAGACGGCCGGCGCTTTCTTGAAGTGAACCGAGATTTCCGTGCCGGACTTCGGCAGCCGTTTGCCGACGCGAATGTAAATCGGCACATCGGCCAGGCGCCAGTCATCCACCCGCACCTTTAACGCCACAAACGTTTCCGTCTTCGACTCCGGCTTCACGTTCTTCTCGCTGCGATAGGCCGGCACCTCCTTGCCGTTGATCGCACCCGCGGAATACTGACCGCGAACGACGTTGCGCCCGATCTCCTCCGGCGACATCCGGCGAAGCGAACGGACAATCTTTACCTTTTCATCGCGAATGCTGTCCGCGCCGAGATCGGTTGGCGGCTCCATCGCGACAAGGCAAAGGAGCTGGAGCAAATGGTTCTGCACCATGTCGCGCAACGCACCCGCGCCTTCGTAATAACCCGCGCGATTTTCCACCCCGAGCGTTTCCGCGGCCGTGATCTGGATGTGATCGACGTAGCGTCCATTCCAGATCGGCTCGAAGATCGCGTTCGCGAACCGAAGGACGAGGATGTTCTGGGCCGTCTCCTTCCCGAGGAAATGATCGATCCGGTAAGTTTGGTTCTCGGCGAACGCGGTGCGCACCACCCGATTCAACTCGCGCGCTGACTCGAGATCGGTGCCGAACGGTTTCTCTACGATGACTCGCGCCCAGCCGCCTTCGCTCGGCTTATTCAACCCAGCGTCCTTCAGGTTCTTCAGGATCGGCTCGAACTGGTCCGGCGCCACCGCGAGATAAAAAAGCCGGTTCCCGCCCGTGCCCCGTTCCTTGTCTATTTTCTCCAGGCGTTCCGCGAGGCTCTTGTAACCGGCGGCATCGTGGAACTCGCTCTGATGATAAAACACCGCCTCAGCGAAGCTGCTCCAGATTTCATCGCGGACCGGCTGCCGGGAAAACTTCTTTGTCGATTCTTCCTGCTCCTTGCGAAATTCGTCGTCCGTCTTAGGCCGCCGCGCGAACCCGATCACCGACACCGCCGGCGGCAATTCCCCATCCGCCGCGATGTTGTAGAGCGCCGGAATCAATTTCCGCATCGTCAAGTCGCCCGTCGCGCCAAAGATCACGATGCTGCACGCCTGCGGCACCGCGCGATTCGCGAGGCCTTCGCGAAGAGGATTCGTTTGCTGTGTTTCCGAAGTGCTCATCGCGGGAACGCAGATTTACGCAGATTAGCGCCGATTAGGTAAGAGCAAACTTTCGACATCTGTAGTGGCAGGCGTGTCGCCTGCAACATCTTCGGCATGCAGCCAACACGGCTGCCACTACAAGACAGGAGAATTACGACGGCAGCGGAAAGCGGCGCGTCAGCTCTTTTACTTTGACGCGGATTTCTTCGAGGCCGGCGGGGTCGTCGCGGCGATTCAGGGCGTCGTTCATCAGGTCGGCGATGTCGAGCATCTCTTCTTCTTTCATGCCGCGCGTGGTGACGGCGGGGGTGCCGACGCGGATGCCGCCGGGTTTGAAGATGGGGTAGGTGTCGAAGGGGATACCGTTCTTGTTCACAGTGATGCCGGCGCGGTCGAGGACTTCCTGCGCGACCTTGCCGTTGATGTCCTTCGGGCGAAGATCTACAAGCATGAGGTGGTTGTCGGTGCCGCCGGAGGTGATGCGGTAGCCGTGCTTCGTCAATCCGGCGGCGAGCGCCTTGGCGTTCACGATGACCTGCCGCTGGTAATCGCGGAACTGCGGCTGGAGCGCTTCGTGAAAGCAGACGGCCTTGGCGGCGATGACGTGCATGAGCGGACCGCCCTGCACGCCGGGGAACACGGTCCCGTCGATCGCCTTCGCATGTTCGGCGGTGCACATGACGATGCCGCCGCGCGGACCACGAAGACTCTTGTGGGTGGTGGTGGTGACAAACTGGGCGTGCGGAATCGGAGTGGGATGCTGACCGGCGGCGACGAGCCCGGAAATGTGCGCCATGTCGATGAACAAAAGCGCGCCGACGGAATCAGCGATTTGGCGGAGCCGAGGGAAATCGATGATGCGCGGATAAGCGGACGCGCCGGCGGTGATCATCGCGGGCCGGACGTCCCCCGCTTGTTTGGCGAGCGCGTCGTAATCGATTTGTTCGGTCTCCGCGCTCACGCCGTACTGCGAGACCTGGTAGAATTTGCCGGAGAAATTTGCCGGATGGCCGTGGGTGAGATGACCGCCGTGGGCGAGGTTCATGGCGAGAATTTTGTCGCCCGGCTTTAGCATGGCGAAGTAAACGGCCATGTTCGCCTGCGCGCCGCTGTGCGGCTGGACATTCACGTGCTCGCAACCGAAGAGCTGTTTCGCGCGGTCGATCGCGAGCTGCTCCACGGTGTCGACGTTCTCACAGCCGCCGTACCAGCGTTTCTTCGGGTAACCCTCGGCGTATTTGTTCGTCAGGACGCTGCCCTGCGCTTCCATCACCGCGCGGCTGGTGAAGTTCTCCGACGCGATCAGCTCGATGTTCTCGCGCTGGCGTTTTTCTTCCGCCTGGATCGCGGCAAAAATTTCCGGATCGACGCTGCGCAATCCGCCGCCACCACCGGTGGGCGAGGTGGCGCCGGCGGGCGCTGTCGTGTCGTTAGGCTGATTTGCCATGGTAAAAGATGAGGTGCCGCCGCCGCGCGTCTTCGCCGGGACAGCGAGTTCGCTTTGTTCTACGAACGCGAGGACGGTCGGTAAAGCGTTTTTGATCGTGGCCGCGCAAACGGTGTAAACATCGCGGCTGCAACCGATCGGGTCCGGCACATCGCGCCAGACCGTCATCCCGGGCTCCTCAAATTCGCGGAGCAAAAAAGTCTTGTCGGCCGCCTGGGGAAAATAGGTATGGATCGTTTCCAGATGGGCGCCGGTCATGGCGAAGATGTGGGTGGCGCGGTCGATCAACGTGGCCGTGAGCGGCTGGCTGCGCACCCCGCGGATGTCCACGCCTTCCTGTTCGCAGACGTGGATCGCGTGCAGGCTGGGCGGTTGCCCGCGAACGGCGTGCACCCCGGCGGAAGCGACTTCGATCTCCTTGCGATTGCCGAGGAGACGCCGGAATAGGCCTTCCGCCATTGGGCTCCGGCAAATATTTCCCGTGCAAACGAAGAGGACGCTTTTCACGATTTCACGCCGGCGCGTGCCGGCAGAGGAAACTAGAATCAAACGGAATCAAGTCAACGCGCCCGCGTCTGCGTCGAGCTTGCGTTGCCGAAGAAAAAGAAAGAGCGGCAGGCCCAGCGACACGCCCACGAGCAGGGTGGCGATGACCGGCAGCCACAGGAGCGACACGGGGATCCGCCGGCCTTCCGTGGCAATGAACAAGAACAGGACGAGGGCGGAAACGACGACGTCGAGGCCGAAGAACGCTCCGATTCGGGTCGCGAATAATTCCTCGCACAGGAGCGGGATGTTCAGCCCGTGGTCCATCACCCACGGCACGAGTTTCCAGTAGGGCAACGCCGTTCCGATGACACAGAAGGCGAGATAAGTGTGGCGCAATCGCATGGGAGATGAGGCCGCTGGGGCGACAGATTATTCGCGCATCAGCGGTTGAAAATGTAAAGCGCAATAGAGAGCGCGAGGAGGATGATCGCGGTGATCCACCAGATTGTCTTGATGCCCGCCGGTCTCAGCCCGGAACCGAATTCGCGCCGGGTAAATTCGTCGTAATCAAAGTCGTCGTTCCCCGGCAAATCGAGCCCGTCATGGATTTCCGCATCAATCCGCCAGCCAGAATTGTGATCGGCGCCGCAGGCCGGGCAGGCGAGGGAACCGCGCGGGACCTCCTCGCCGCAGACGGGACACTCAGCGGGAGCGGTCAGTTTCGGCCTGGGCATTTCCGAGTAAAGCCCAGGAAGTGGCGGTGTAAAACCCCCGACTCTAATAGCCAGGCTTCCCGGGCGTCCCGCGATTTTTGAATCTGAAAGCCAGCCAGCCGGCATCTCATTGGATATGATCCCGAATCTTAGGCCCTGGCTCCTGGGTCGCCGCTCGTGGAGGCGGCTTGAAGTATTCGGGCTCTAGAGGTGAAAATGCGCATATGAACGGCACCCCGGCAAAGATTGAAATCCTCGCGCCATTTGGCGCGGCCCTCGAGTGGATGAAGGCGATGCTTTTTCGTCCCTTCGATCTGGTGAGATGGCTCACGATCGCGTTCGCTGCGTTTATCTCCGGCAGTTGGGGTAGCGGCGCAAATTTCCGATCGAACCAGTGGGGCCGCGGCAATTGGAGTTATCGCATGCATCGGTACGACGATTTCTCGGACGGGACCATCCCTGCTTGGCTGATCGCGTTGATCGTCGTGGGCGTGTTGCTCGCAATCGTTCTCGCTTTTGTCTGGTTGTGGGTCACGGCTCGCGGGCGGTTCATCTTCACGGACTGCATTGTGAAAAATCGCGCGGCGATCTCAGAACCGTGGCGGGAATATCGGCGCGAGGGGAACAGTTTCTTTCTTTTCTCCCTCGTGGTGGGTTTCGGGATCGTTTGCCTGGTGGCCCTTTTCATCATGGTGATAGTCCTGCCTCTCGGTTTGTTCTCTCACGATCATGACGCAGCCATCAATTTCGGGTTAGCCCTCATTCCGTTGATTAGCTTCGGATTTATTTTCGTGCTGTTGATCGTGTTTGGTGCGCTGATCTCAAACCTCATGGTTCCGGTGATGTACCGCCGACGCTGTCTGGCCCGCGAAGCATTTGTCGATGTGGCCCGACTCATTTTTCACAATCCGGCGCCGTTCGTCCTGTACGTTTTGTTCGGGATTGCGCTCGCGATTGGTCTCGCTCTCGTCGGCACCGTCGTCATGTGCGCGACTTGCTGCGTCGGTGGTCTGCCCTACATCAGCACGGTATTGCTCTTGCCGGCCATCGTCTGGCTCGCGGCTTTCCGGCTTTTATTTCTCCGCCAATTCGGCGACCAGTACGATGCCTGGGCTACGATCGCATTGCCCGCTCCCGCAACGCAATCATCCGCGCCGCCGCCGGCCGATCCGGCGGGATAAGCGAACTACCGGGACGGGGCTTTCGTTTTCGAGGGCGGCGCCTTGTCGTCGGGCAGAATTTCCAGGCTCACCCGGGCCGATCCTTCGTGAATCATGTCGAGTTTCTCGGCCGCTTCCTTGCAGAGATCGATAATGGCACCGCGGTTGGTGAGGCCGCGATCGGTTATCCGGACAACGACGCTTTTTCCATTCTTGAGGTGAGTGACCCGCACCCTCGTGCCGAGCGGCAGACGATTGTGCGCGGCGGTCAGTTCTTCTTTGCCGGCGCGTCGTTTCGCGAGAGATTTCGGAGGCACTTGGTACCAGACTGCGTTGCCCTCGATCTTCGCGGGCGTTTTCGCCTCCGGCTTCGTCGGGTTCATCATCTGGGCGGACGAAACAAGCGGCAGGCCTAACGACAGGAGCGCCACCCCAAGACGCAGCAGTCCGCGCCCGCGATTATTTGGCGGCAACAGCATAACTGCCCTCGCGAATGACTTCGCGGATCTTGCGCGCGAGGGTCTGGGGAGTGAACGGTTTCTGGAGGAGCTCATAGCGTGGATCGAGCAAGCCGTGGTCGCCGATTTCGTTGTCGGAATAACCGGAAACGTAAAGGACCTTCATGTCTGGCCGGAGCTGGCTGAGTTTCCCGGCAAGTTCGTGGCCGTTCATGTGAGGCATGATGACGTCGGTCACGAGAAGATGGATCGGGCCATCGCAATCCTCGGCCATGTTGAGGGCTTCAATCCCGTCCCGCGCGCAGATGACGTTGTAACCCTGGTCTTCCAGCACGTCGCAAACGAGATCGCGGACGATGTCTTCGTCCTCGACCACCAGCACCGTCTCGAAGTTGTCGGTCTTCTCGACCGGCATCAGCGGCGCCCGGGTGAAATCGACCGGCGCCGATTCCAGCGGCAGATAAATCTTGAAGGTGCTGCCTTTGCCGGGTTCGCTTTTCACCGAGATGCCGCCACCGGTTTGGCGCACGATTCCGTAAACGGTGGCGAGGCCGAGGCCCGTCCCTTTGCCCGGCCCTTTCGTGGTGAAGAAGGGCTCGAAGATGTGCGATTTCGTTTCTTCGTTCATGCCCGCTCCGGTGTCGGTGACCGAAAGCATCACATAATCGCCTGGCACCAGAGTCGCGGCGATCTGGGGCGCGGTCTCCCCGTCCAGCCGGACGTTCTCGGTGCGAATAATCAGTTTGCCGCCGCGCGGCATGGCATCGCGCGCGTTCACGCCGAGGTTCAACACAACCTGCTCGAGCTGGCTGGGGTCGGCTTTCACGCGTCCGTCTGTGGCATCGGGGTGGGCTTGTAAATCGAACCGCTCGCCGATCACCCGCCGCAACAGTTTTTCCATCTCCAGAACGAGAGTGTTCAGATCGATGACCTTTGGCTGGAGGATTTGTTTCCGGCTAAACGCAAGCAGTTGACGGGTCAGCGCGGCCGCCTGCTCGCCGGCTCTGCGAATTAATTCCGCGTTCTGTTTCGCCAGCGAATTGCTGCTTGTCCTTGTCGCGATCAATTCCGCGTAGCCGATGATCGCCGTGAGCAGATTGTTGAAATCGTGCGCCACGCCTCCCGCGAGCCGGCCGACCGCTTCCATTTTTTGGGAATGGCGCAGCTCTTCCTCGCTCTTGCGTAACGCTTCCTCGGTCGCGCGCCGCTCCTCCATCTCGCGCACGAGATTGTCGCGCTGCTCAAAGAACTTCTTCGTCGTCCTTGCCATCTCGCCGAATTCGGATTGGTCCGAGCAGAGGCGCTCGATCGGTTTCGGATCGTTCCGCTGCAACGTCGTCATAATCCGGCGGAGCGGATGGCTCACCCACCGAACAACCGACCAGTAAATTAAAAGGAGCAGGACCAGGGAGAAAACAAAGAGGTACAGGAGCAGGCGCTCGTTCGAGCGGTTCAGTAGCCTGACGACCGGCATTTCGTTTCTGACCACGAGGTGGGCGACTGGCTCGCCGTCCCATCCGGGCAAAGTCCTGGCGAAGGCGATCAGGCCGTCATCCACGATTTCTCGCGGCGGCAATCGGGCAAAGCTCAGGCCAAGCTTGGTGTTGGAGAAGAGCGACATTTCCTCGAGCGGCGGCCCGTTCCAGAGCCGGCCAACGAAGAAGAAACCCTGCTGGGGAGTCTGGCGGGCGTGGTCTTTCGATCCGTGGACCGTCGCCCCGCGGATTTCCATCAGGTCATTTGCGACCTTGATGAAAAAATGGGCCTTGGGCTCTTTGGCGAAAAGTTTTTCGAACGCTTCGCGGGGCAGAGGAAGATCGGCCGGTTTGGTATTGCGTTTTTCGACGAGGGACTTGTCCAACTCCGGATCAACCATGATCGCGTTCCGTGAATAAACGAGAGTCGTGTCCGGGCTGTAAATCCAGACCGCGTAGGCTTTGTAGCCGACGAGAGTTTCGTCACTGACATTTTCTGAGAGCCATTTGGTGTTCCGGGTTTGGATGGCTTGGACCATGTTATCCCAGTTGGTGTCGTAGTCGGCGAGGGTTTCCAACGGCTCGCCGTCTTTCTCCAGGAACGCTTCAAAGGAGCGCTTGGCTTCCACGAGCCGGTTCGTTCGGATCTCGCGGAACTTCTGCTGGTCGAAGGCGCGAAAGGCCCAGAGGCCGGCCACGAAAATCGCTACCACCGCCAGGAGCAGCAGCGTGATCTTGGTTTGGACTTTCATTTTCTATCTCACACCATCGCGATGCCTCCCTTCATGGGCCCGGCGAACCCCGCCGCAGCCCGAGTCAGACGGCTTCCCTCTTTGTTTATTCGCGTACGCGTGCCTCCTGAATCGCAACTATTTTCAATTCGTCGCCCTGAGCCTGGATGGTCCACCGGTTTTTGGTCTTCCCGACGGCCCGGTTTTTGGCGGTCCGCGCCGCGTTCCGAAGTTCAAATCCAATGGTAAATTCCACTTCGGTGTCGCCTTCTTTTCCGGCAAAAAAGTTCACTGGGCCTGTGAGCGTGTACTTCCGTTCGGGCCAGCGTTTGACGTAATTACCTGTGTCCTGGGTAACGAACTGCTGCGGCACCGTGCCGTGGTCGAAATAGCGCACCGGGAATGCGTAGTATTTTACCTGCGCCGCCACGTTGTCGGTCTCGGCGTCCCGGAGATAATCCTGGACGAACTTATTGACCCGGTCGGGCGTGAGATCTTGTCCGGGCGCGGGTGATTCGGCTGGTGGCGGCGGGCTCGGCGTCAGGTCTGGTTTCTCTTCGGCTTCTTTTTGCAAAGCCAGGCGCTGGGATTCAGGCAACGCGCTTTCGATATCGCTCTTCAGCACCGGCATGTCGGGAAGGGTCGCCGTCGCGGCCACGGTCGTGGCTTGAATATGAAGCGAGGTTGCAGTGTCCGCGTCCACCGCGCCGGTAACCGCGAATCCCTTCCGCGTCTGGTAACGCTTCAACGCATCGACCAGGACCGGACTCGTCTGGCCATCGATATTGCCAAAGTAGAGGTTACGTTTGCGCAATTCTTCCTGGACCTGCCGCACGGTTTCGTCGGCCCGCGCCAGGCTGGAAATCGAGAGCAAGAGACAAAAAAGGAAGGTGAGAATGCGCATGGTCCACCTCTGAAATCGTATGGAATTTATAGTTCGGTTGCCTGCCAGAACTTCCGGAACGCCCCCGGCCAGCTCCGATCGATCACCCGCTGCCGCGCTTCCCTGCCCATTTGCGTCCGCAATTGCACGTCACCGCTGATCCGCTCGATCGCCCGCGCGAAATCGTCCGCGTCATGCGCCTTAGTCACGATCCCGGTTGTTCCGTCCTCAACCAATTCCTTCGGGCCGCCAAGGTCCGACACGATGACTGGCAATCCTGAAGCCTGGGCTTCGAGGACGACGTTGCCGAAAGTGTCCGTGGTGCTCGGGAAAACGAACACGTCCGCGGACGCATAGGCTTTCGCCAGTGCTTCGCCTTTCAGATAGCCGAGGAAAACGGCATCCGGGAGCGTCTCGGCCAAAGCGTCTTGGTACGGTCCGAGACCGACCACATACAGTCTTACCGGGTGGCCTGCCTTCCGGATTTTTTTGTACGCCGTCGCCAGCACATCGAGATCTTTTTCGCGCGAAATCCGGCCGACATAAAGCAGCCGCACTTCCTTGCCGTTCACTCCGGCGCCCGGCCAGAAAGTAAGATCGCGTCGGGACGGATGGAACAGGTCTGTGTCGAGGCCCCGCGGTAGGATCTTCAGTTTTTCCGGCGCGAAGCCGCGATCGATCCACGCTTTCCGATAGTGCTCCGAGTTGACGAAGACCGTATCGACCTGGCCGTAGAGCCAATGCATGTAACTCCAGGCCAGGCTTTCGAGGAAACGGTCCTCGGTCAGGATGCGCACGTATTCCGGGATGTCGGTGTGATAGATGCCGCTCGTTTCCAGGTTCAACATTTTCGCGGCCAGCAACCCGACCAGGCCCATCGGTCCTGGCGTGCTGATGATGATCTCGGTGAATTGTTCGCGCTGGATGTAATCGAGGATCTGCATGATCGGCGGGAAGCTCAGCCGTTGCAGCTCGTACTCCGGCAGCGCGAATTCGCCGATCGGCCGGAAGTTTTTGATCGGGATCTCATCTTCGGCCAGCCGGCGCCGCGACGTGACCACGATCAGCTTCTCGCCGGCTGCGACACCTGCCGCGGTCATTTTGCGGATCGTAGTCGCCACGCCGTTCACATCATCGAGGGTGTCGGTGAACCAGGCGCGTTTTTGGTTCCGCAATTCTGGCGGAATGGCGCCGGTCATCCTGGAGAAAATATCGCGAAGCCAGCGGCGAGACGGTGCCTGGCTGTGAAACGCGTAGAGGTAAGGCGAGAGAAGCACGATGATCGGAGCGATCCCGCTCAGGGCCTGCATGCTTTCGATCACGTTTCCGGTGCGGATTTGCTGGACGAATTTCTCGAAGAGCCGAAACGCGAGCTGTTCGCAGACCAGGTTCGCCATCAGGAACGTGCGCCGCTCCGGTTCGCTGACGCCTTTCATTTCCTTGGCGAGCCGCGCCTTGACCTTCGGCTGCGCGAAATGTTTCGAAAGCCCTTTCCAGAGTGAAACATTTCTCGGCTTCGCGAGCTCGAAAATTTTCCCCGACATCACGCCTTGCGCGATGAACGTCGCCTTTTCCCGCAGCGTGAACTCCGTCGGGTCGCGCCCTTCCATGAAACGCGAGAACATCGTTTCCAGCAGCGGCCCCGTGGGCCCCAGTTTTTCCGTGAACCGGTCCCGGATGAAAGCGGCGACGGTATTGTAGAACCCGTGGGACAAGGCGAGCGGCGTGCCGCCTTCACCGCGAGCCTCGCAGTCGCCTGTGTGGACGTGCTGCAAAAATTGCGTCGCCGTCCGGGCCTTCGGCGTCTCTGTGAAGGCGCCTGCGACGAATTGCCCGCCGTGATCGTCGGAACCGCCGGTAAAAATTTTTCGCCACGGCTCGGGATGGGTCGGCTGGAGATCATGGCGGTTCGCCATCTCTTCGATCTTCTGCGGTGTCAGGCCCGAGAGAAGTTCGCGCGCGAGAACGCTGAGGAGCGCGTCGCGCAGGCCGTTGATTCCCTCGAAATGTTTGAAGAGCAAAATGAGCCGTTCGAGATGCGCGACGTCCAGTTTGCCGTTGATGCTGTAAAGCGGATGCGCCACCGAATGCGCGATGGCCTTTTGCTCCAGATATTTTTGCAGCTCGAAAATATTGTCGCGCACCGCCACGATCTCTGCGTGCTGCGCCTCTGAAATCCCCCAGACCAGGAGGTGGATCTTGCACGGGTCTTGCGGGAAGTGGGTCGATACTTCCTCACTGATGAATGTCCCTTCCAGGTCCGCGATCTCGAGGTTCCCGTCGATTGTGTCGTGATCGGTGATGGTGATGAAATCCATCCCGCGTTCGCGGAGCAGCCGGTAGAGCTCGCGCGGATCGCTGTAGCTGTCGGGGAAATCGAAGCGGCGGAAGAGCCATTCCTCCGAGCGGTCGCTGAAGCGGGAATGAATGTGGAGGTCGCAGCGGCTCATGACAATTCGTTAGGCGCGGCGCCCGGCCCGCCTCTCCGCGATCCAATCGCGATAGGTCGTCGCGTTGCGATTCTGCATGAGCCGGTCGGTCAACCGCAGAATCTGGCGCCAGATCTCGGGGTGATCGCGGTCCGGCGGATGAATGCTGACCCGGGCCAGCCGCGACTCCGCCAGATGGCGCACCAGGAGGTTGTTCCAGGCCAGGCTTGTCGTGCGGCGCCATCCGCTCCGCACGCTGTAAGCCAAAGTTCGCGCCTGATAATTTTCTCCGGAACGCAAATCGCGGAGGCCGGTTAACCGCGTCGTATATTCCAGCTCCGCATCCGCGGCCGCGCGTTCTCCCGGCGTTCCGAGCAACCACGCCGGCGCAATAAAGCCGCGCGGCGTTAATCCCGCCGCCGTGAATTCCTCCCGTGCCTGGGTGATGCGGCGAAAGGCCTCGTCGTAGTCGAGATCGTAAAACTCCCCTTCATCCTTCGTGTAAAAGCGGGTGAACAATTTCTTGGAAACCGACTCGCCGCCCTGCCGGGGCCTTTCATGAAAATAGCCGTGGATCACGATCTCGTGTCCTTTTGTTTCCAAATCCTGGAGCCAGCGAACGAAAGCGCGATCCTCCGTGGAGCAGCCGCGGCGATGATAATTCGGTACGACCAGGAGCGAGGTTACCGCGACGCCGTGATGGGCCAGCTCCGAGATAATCTCTTGCGCCTGCGGTTGCGTGGCGGGCGCGACGTCGTGGATCGAAACGACCAGGGCCGCGCGCTCTGTTTCTGCCGAGAGCGCGAAGATAGAAGACAACGACGTCGCACTGGCCCCGGTCACGCCGGATTTTCAGTCTCAACTGCGGCGCAAACAAGCCTAATCGCTACTCCTTCGCCATCCGCCCGATCTCGTCGAACTGCGCGCTGGTTACCGGCTGCACCGATAACCGCGACAGCCGGAGCAGCGCCATATCCTTGAGCTTCGGGTTGTGCTTGATTTCGTCGAGCGTCACCGGCTTCGGCAACGGTTTCTCGGGCGCGATGTCCACCGCGCTCCAATCGCCCTCCTTCGCTGTCGGGTCGGGATACGCTTCCCGCACCACCTTCGCAATCCCAACGATCTCTTTTCCCACTACGCTGTGATAGAAGAAGACCGCATCGCCTTTTCGCATCGCGCGCAGGTTATTTCGCGCCGTGTAATTCCGCACGCCGTTCCACGCCGTTTTGCCGTCCGCGACGAGGTTCCCCCACGAATAGGCCGACGGTTCCGATTTCACGAGCCAGAAGTTCTTCACGAAAGGATTCAGTAGAGGAGCCCGGCCTCTTTTGAAAGCTTCAAGGAGCGGCGGCCTCCAGACCGCCGACCGAACAACGGGCGGTTTGGAAAGCGCCCCTCCTTGAGACTCGAACTGTTTCGACGCGAGTCTCCGACAACCGTCAATTCGACAACAGCGCTCTGTTGTTTCACACTCGTTCACATGTCGCGCGGCGCGTTTATCACATTCGAAGGGTCGGAAGGCTGCGGGAAATCGACCCAGGTGCAGCGGCTCGCCGCGCGTCTCAAACAGGCCGGCGTGCCGACGCTCGTCACTCGCGAACCCGGCGGCACCGCCATCGGCGAAAAAATTCGCGACCTTCTCCAGTTCGCGCCCGAAAGCTTCGCGATGACGCCAGAAGCTGAGGTGTTGCTTTTCTCGGCCAGCCGGAGCCAGCTCGTGCGGGAAACGATTCAACCGGCGCTCGCCCAGGGGACGGTTGTGATATCCGACCGCTTCTTCGATTCCACCACCGTCTACCAGGGCGTGGCGCGAAAGCTCGCGCCGCAAATTGTGGAAACCCTGAATGCTTTTGCCGTGGGCACCGCTCGACCCGACGTGACGTTCATCCTCGACGTCGATGTCGAGACCGCTCGCGCGCGAATGCTGCGACGGGTTCGTCCCGTCGCGGCGCACGATCGGATGGAACAGGAGCCGGCCGAATTCTACGAGCGCGTCTGCGAAGGCTACCGAGCCCTTGCAAAACGCGAACCGAATCGTTTCATCGTGGTCGACGCCCGGCAATCAGCCGACGCTATTGAGACCGAAATTTGGAAAGCGCTCACCAGCCGGCTTTCCGCCTTCGCGTCGCTCTCCCAATCGAAAATCGAAAATCGAAAATCGAAAATGTAACGATGGCTTTCACGCGCAACGGAGCATTCGAATACCTGAGCCGGGCTCATGATCGCGGCCGCCTCGGGCACGCCTATTTGATTTCCGGTCCGCCCGGCAGCGGCAAACGCGGTCTGGCTTCTGACCTTTCCAATCTGCTTTCCGGCTCGAAGTCCTCGGATGTTTTCGCTTCGCCGCCTCCTGGTGTTTATCTGGCCGAACCGGAATCGAAATCGCGCCGGATCGTGATCGACCAGGTCCGCACCCTCGAGCACGCGCTCCAGATGCGGAGCGCCAATGGCCATCGCAAAATCGCGATCATTACGGACGCCGATCGGCTTCAGCCTCAGGCCGCCAATGCGTTTCTCAAAACGCTCGAAGAACCGCCTAACGACTCGTTGTTACTCCTCCTCAGCTCGATGCCGGAAGTGTTGCCGGACACCATCCTGTCGCGTTGCATCGCCGTCCCGCTCGCGGCATGCGAGAAAGCGGAAGCCTCGCCCGAGGAAAATGAACTGGTGGAATTGCTCGGGGCTGCCGCCAGCGCCGAAGGGCAGGGGATTCAGCCGGCTTATCAGCTCGCGCGCGGGTTCCATCGCTTGCTCGCCCAGTTGCGGGAGGCGATCCAGGACGAGAATGCCGCTGCCCTGAAGCGCGACGAGGCGCGTTATCGAAACACGACCGACGGCGCCTGGCTCGACGAGCGCGAGGATTTCTACAAAGCGCTCACTGAAAGTCAGTATGTGCGGCAGCGTTCGCGGCTGGTGGAAATTCTTTTTCTCTGGTGGTCGGACGTTCTTCGCGCCAGCACAGGGGTGGCGCGGCGCGAACTGCCCAAGGCAACGAAGAAAACCGAAAGCCTTGCTTCGCGTCTGAAGACTCCTGAAATCCTGCGGCGCATCCGGCGTCTCGAAGAAATGCGCGATCACCTCGGCCGCAACATCCAGGAAGCGCTCGCCGTCGAGGTCGCGTTCTTGAGCGTGTTTACGCTCTAAGCTTCAAGTTGTAGCCGGGATCGGTGATCCCGGCTCAAGGCGACGTCGATAGTCGGCCGCGATCATCGATCCCGGCAACAACGCCTTGATGTTTGTCCTTCGCTCCGGACTGCATAACATTCGCACGTCATGAGATTCGAAAACCAAGTCGCGGTGGTAACGGGTTCGGGACGCGGCATTGGCCATGCGATTGCCGTCCGCCTCGCGAAAGAAGGCGCGCGCGTCGCTTCCGTCAGCCGCACCGAAGCGAATGCGCAGAAAACCGCCGCTGAAATCAATGCGGCCCGGGCCGACGCGGCGAAGGCCTATGCGGTCGACGTCGCCGACCAGGCCGCGGTGCAAAAAGCAGCCGAGCAAATTTTCGCAGACTTCGGTCGCGTCGACATTCTTGTGAACAACGCGGGCGTCACGCGCGACGGCTTGAGTATGCGAATGTCGATGGAGGATTGGGACACCGTCCTGAACACGAACCTGAAAGGCGCGTTCAATTTCATCCAGGCCCTGATGCGCCCGATGATCAAGCAGCGGAGCGGCCGGATCATCAACATCAGCTCGATCGCCGGTTTGATCGGCAACGCCGGCCAGGCGAATTACGCTGCGAGCAAGGCCGGATTGATCGGCCTGACGAAAACGCTCGCGCGCGAGCTGGCCAGCCGCGGGATCACGGTGAACGCCGTCGCCCCCGGACTCATCGAGACCGACATGACCACCGTGCTTTCCGAAGAAATTCGCCAGAACATTTTAAAGAACGTCCCTCTGGGAAAATTAGGCGAGCCCGAGGATATCGCCGGCGCGGTCGCCTATCTCGCGTCGGCGGAAGCGAAATACATTACCGGCCAGGTCCTGACGGTTGACGGTGGCATGGTGATGTAGGGCGTTTCTAAAAAAGCGCCGTCATCCCGAGGCGGCTGGCGAAGCGCGCCGAGGGACCCCGCAGTTGCGCGCTTGAGAGGTCCCTCGGCGCGCTGACGCCAGCCTCGGGATGACATGCAGTTGCGGAGCGTGACTGTCCGTTTCATGGTGAAACCATGACGACAGAGAAAGCGACCTTCGGCGCCGGCTGTTTTTGGGGAGTCGAGGCGACATTCCGCGCGATTCCCGGAGTGACCGACGCAGCGGTCGGATATGCTGGCGGCAAGACGGAGAACCCGACCTACGAAGATGTCTGCAGTCACGAGACCGGCCACGCTGAAGTCGTGCAGGTCGAGTTCGATCCGGCCGTCGTCAGTTACGATCATCTGCTCGATGTCTTCTGGGCGAATCACAATCCGACCACGTTGAATCGGCAGGGCCCCGACGTGGGGGATCAATATCGGTCCGTTATTTTTTATCATTCGCCCGAGCAACAGGGCGCGGCGGAAGCATCGAGGGCGCGCCTCGACAAAAGCGGCCGTTACAAAAGGCCGGTCGTCACTTTCATCGAACCGGCGCCGGCCTTTTATCGCGGCGAAGACTATCATCAGCGCTATCTCGAGAAGCGTGGCTTGTCGCACTGCGCGATCTAGCCGGCAGGCATGAAACGCGACGTCGTTCGCTCCCAGAATTTCGTGCACGAGGGCGCGGAGTTTATTTTGCGGCACGCCAAAGCCGCGTTAGCCGAACGCCAAGAATTTCGCATCGCGCTTTCCGGTGGTAACACGCCGCGTCCCGTTTACACGGAGTTCGCCCGGATCGCGCGAGACCTCCCCTGGGACCGTGTCCATTTCACCTTTGGCGACGAGCGCTGCGTGCCGCCGGACGATCCGCAAAGCAATTTCCGGATGGCGCGCGAATCGCTTTTCGTTCCCGGCGCGGTGCCGGAAAAATCGGTGACCCGGATCCGCGGCGAAATCGATCCGCAAATTGCCGCGCAGGAATACCAGGACGGCCTCGATCTGCTGGCGACCCAGCGCGGCGAAATGATCTATCGCCACGATTTGATTTTGCTTGGCGTAGGCGACGATGGGCACACGGCTTCGTTGTTTCCGGAAACCGCCGCACTGGACGAGAAGGTCCGCAAGGTTGTCGCGAATTTCGTCCCGAAATTCGATTCGTGGCGGATCACGTTTACCTACCCCCTGATCAATCAGGCCCGGCACGTTTGTTTCCTCGCGAACGCGAACAAAAACCCGTCGCTCCTCGCAGAAATCGTGGAGGGCAACCAGCAATATCCCGCGGCCCGGGTCGCTCCTGTGAATGGCGATCTGACTTGGTTCCTGGCCGAGGCATAAAGGTTCGGCACAACTTCCGCTTTCACTCTGTCGATGCGCAAAATTATCGTGACCGGCTCCGCGGGCCTGATCGGTTCTGAAAGCGTCCGGCATTTCGCCGCCGAGGGTTATCGCGTGATCGGGATCGATAACGACATGCGCAGCCAGTTCTTTGGCCCGGAAGCATCGACCCAAAAAACGCGCGACGAACTCGTGCAAACCGTGCGCGATTACGAACACCACGACCTCGACATTCGCGATGCCGAAAAAGTCATGGCGCTCTTCCAGGCGCAGGGGAACGAGATCGCCGCCGTGATTCACACCGCGGCCCAGCCTTCCCACGACTGGGCCGCGCGCGATCCGCAAACCGACTTCACGGTGAACGCCAACGGCACCCTGAACCTGCTCGAGGCAGCGCGCGCCTGCTGCCCGGAAGCGCCGTTCGTTTTCACGTCCACGAACAAGGTCTACGGCGACACGCCGAACCGTTTGCCGTTGCGAGAACTCCCGTTGCGCTGGGAGATCGCCGAGGGCCACGAATACGAGCCAGGCATCTCCGAGACGATGAGCATCGATTACACGAAGCACTCGCTCTTCGGGGCCTCGAAGGCGGCAGCCGATCTTCTCGTCCAGGAATACGGTCGCTATTTCGGCATGCCGACGGTTTGTTTTCGCGGCGGCTGTCTCACCGGACCCGCTCACGCCGGGGCCGAGCTGCACGGTTTTCTATCCTATCTGATGATCTGCACCGTGACCGGAAAACCGTACCGCGTCTTTGGTTACAACGGCAAACAGGTGCGCGACAACATTCACAGCGCCGATCTCGTCGACGCCTTCGCCGCTTTCATTCGCGCGCCGCGCGTGGCGGAGGTTTACAACATCGGCGGCAGCCGCCACAGCAATTGCTCGATGCTCGAAGCGATCAAATTGTGCGAGGAGATCAGCGGCCAGCGCCTAACCTGGAAATACGAAGAAGCGAACCGGATCGGCGACCACATCTGGTGGATCAGCGACGTCCGGAAATTCCAGGCGCATTATCCGGAATGGAAATTCCGTTACGGCCTGCGCGAAATCGTGGAGGAGATTTACGAGGCGTTGAAGCGATGAAGCGTTACAGCGTTGAAGAAGCGTTGAGTCAACGCTGTAACTTCTCAATACTCTTCGCCGTCTTCCTTCGCCGTCGGCGCGACGCGGTCCTCTATTCCGTAAACATGGAACATGACGGCGAACCAATAGATCGGGATCAGGAATAATCCGAATCCAGCGGTCGCCGTGGCGGCGAGCCCGCCGAGCAGGATCGCGAAGAACGCGCCAGTGACGAAGACGAGCCCGAGGATTTTGTAACCTTTGTAAACGTGGCCTAGTCCTGGAATCACACTCAACATCACCGCCACCCAATCGCTCGCCTTGCCTTCCGCGGTATCGGTCTCGGGTGCGCGCACCCAATCGCAGCGATCGCATGCTTCCGCATCTTTCGGCAGGACGTGGCCGCAGAGCGGACAGGTTATCGTGTCGGCGGAGACTGGTAATTCGGTGACTGGCGCGTCGGTGTATTCCACAATTCCTCCTGGTTGAGATCGCAACCGCGACACCTCACCGTCACAACACCGAAAGATTTCGTCAAGCGCTTCCGCTTCCGTCGTCTTTTCTTCGCGTGCAATCTTCTGCCGTCTTATTCAGAATCCCGCCCGTGGCCACCCTGTCGCAAATCGTCTCCTATGCGGACGAGCATCTACGCCTTCGCGAGATCGACGATTGGGCGAATGCGCTGAATGGTTTGCAGGTCGAGAACTCCGGCGCGGTCACGAAAATCGGCGCGGCCGTCGATGCCTCCACCCGCACCATCGATCTTGCCATCGAGCGCGGCGTAAATCTTCTCATCGTTCACCACGGCTTGTTCTGGCCCGGCTTGCAACCGATCGCAGGTGGCCGACGGCGAATGCTGGAACAAATTCTCCAACACGATCTCGCCCTCTACAGCGCCCACCTCCCGCTCGATATCCATTCTGTCCTCGGGAACAACGCCCAGCTCGCCGCCGCGCTCGGTTTCGAAAATACCGAACCGTTCTTCGAGGGGAAAGGCCAGTGCATTGGACTCAAAACCGTGACGCAGATTTCCCGCGACGAGCTCGCGCGCCGGTTGGAGCAGTCGTTAGGCGGCGCGGTGAAAATGTTCGCGGCCGGCCCCGCGCAAACGAAATCGATCGGCCTTATCACCGGCGGCGCGGGCTCGGAGATTTATGCGATGGCGCGAGAGGGCATCGATACTTTCATCACCGGCGAAGCGCCGCATTGGGCCGCGGTCGCCGCCGAGGAACTCGGCATCAACCTTTTGCTCGGCGGCCATTACGCGACGGAAACGTTCGGCGTGAAGGCGCTGGCCGCGCACCTGGCGGATCGATTCAACCTGACTTGGGAATTCATCGATTCGCCCACCGGATTGTGAACGACAAGGAATTGTTCGGTTGTGCCCTGGGGGCGCTGGTTCTTCTGGCGCCATTGATCCTTTTGATCATCGGTGTGGTCCAGCTGCGCAAGCTCAAGGCAGCCATGCGGAATCTCGTCAAACGCGTGGCTGAGCTGGAATCGCACTCGAGCCCCACGAAAGCAGCTGCACCGGAGCCGGTCGTCGCCTCTGTCATTCCCATCGCGCCCGCACCAGTCGAATCCGCGCCGCCTCCGCCAACGAAGGAGACGGGGTTACCCATCCCGCCGCCCATTCCCTCGGGCCCCGAGCGCCCGCCACCGCCACCAGCTTCGTATGTCCCACCGCCGCCGCCACCGCCGCCCGCCAAGCCGTTCGATTGGGAAGCATTCTTCGGCGTAAAGCTTTTCGCCTGGATCGGCGGGTTCGTCCTCTTCCTCGGAATCGTGTTTCTCGTGAAATATTCTTTCGAGAACAATCTCATCACGCCCGCGATGCGCGTCGCGATCGGTACCGTTGTCGGAATCGCCCTCATCGTGACCGGCTGGTTAACCGCGACGCGGCGCTACCGCGTTTCGGGCCAGAGTCTCTGCGCCACTGGCGTGCTCGTTCTCTACGGAAACATTTTCGCGGCGCACGTTTTCTATCACCTCATCGACCTGGTTCCTGCGTTCGCTTCCATGGCGATCGTCACCGCCGCTGCGTTCTTCCTCGCCGTCCGCATGAACGCGCAAGTGATTGTCATCCTCGGCCTGCTCGGTGGCTTCCTCACGCCAGTGCTGCTCTCGACCGGCGTGGATAATCCGACGGCGCTCTTCGGTTACATCGCGGTGTTGAACATCGGCATCGCCGCCGTCGCGCTCCGCAAACGCTGGGACTATCTCCTGCTGCTCGCCGCCGCCGGCACCATCCTGATGGAATTCGCGTGGGCCGATAAATTCTTCGCTGTCTCGAAAGCGAACATCGCGTTCGCGATTTTCCTGGGCTTCGAAGCGCAATTTCTCGCCATCTTCGCCCTCGCCAGGCGCCGTGAAGCTCCATCTAACTGGCCAGCAGTTGCGACGGTAGGGGTTTGTCTTGGCGCGCTGGCGTGGGGCTTTTGTCTTCTGACCTACCCGCAATTCGGCCCGCGCCCCGGTTTTCTTTTCACCTACATCTTCCTTGCTGAGGCCGGAATCCTCAGTCTCGCTCTTCTGGACAGGAAATCAGCGCTCCTCGCGCCCTTGGCGAGCGGAATCGTCTTTGCTTTTCTTGCCACTTGGACTGGAAATTATCTCACCGACGCGCTGCTCTGGTGGGCCCTTGGCGGCTATGTCGTCTTCTCCATACTTCACGCTGGTTTCGCGGTGTGGCCGAAAGCGGCACCGGGAGAACCAGAGAAAGCAGGATGGCAAAGTTTTCTGCCGCTGTTGCCGCTCGCGCTGATTTGGATCTGCGTTGCGAAAGAAGAAACGTCCTCCGCGGTCTGGCTCTGTCTGCTGGTCCTCGATTTCGTCTGCATTTGCGTGGCCCTGGTGCGGCGTTCTCTCCTCGCCATCGCCGCAGCCGTCGTCCTGACGTTCTTCTCCGCGTTTCTCTGGATCACAGTCGGACCCGCCGATATCGATTTGCGCAGCTTCCTGATCGTCGCCGCCGGCTCGGGCGCGTTTTTCTTTTCGGTGTCGCTGTTTGCCGCCCGACGCTTTTTCCCAGAGTCGACGCACGCTGGCCGGAGCCTTCCAGCGCTCGCGGCTTCGCTGCCCTTCGCGTTGCTCCTCCTCGCGATGGTCAAATTGCCGGTGGTCAATCCGACCCCGTACTTCGTCACCGCATTTTTCCTATCGGTCCTGCTGCTCGGTCTGGGAGTCGTTGCCCGCACGAGCTGGATCGCGCTCGTCGCCCTCATTTTCTCCTGGGCCATTGAAAGCCAATGGCAGGGAATCCATTTCACGAACAGCTACGCGGCGATCGCGCTCGGTTGGGAGATCGCTTTTTTCCTTCTCTTTTTCGGCTACCCATTCTTTTCGGCGGAAGAACGCAAGCCCTTGCCCTGGGCCATCGGCGCTCTTGCCGGTCCGCTGCAGTTCGCGCTGATCTACGAGATTATCACGAAGAGCTTTCCCGATTGGCGCAACGGCCTCACCCCCGCGGCCTTCGTGGTTTCATATGTTGTCGGGACATTTTTCCTGGTCCGAAAACGCCAGGCCGATCCGGCCACGGGCGATGCCCGCCTGGCCTGGCAGGGCGGCGCCGCGTTGTTCTTCATCACCCTCATTTTCCCGATCCAATTTGATCGCGAGTGGATCACGCTCGGCTGGGCGCTCGAAGGGCTGGCGCTGCTCTGGCTGTTTCGGTTCGTGCCGAATCGGGGACTGCGTTACGTCGGCGTCGGTTTGCTCGGTCTCGCCTTCGTCCGTTTGGCGCTGAACCCCGCTGTATTCGAGTACCATCGGCGCTCCGATACGCCGATCTGGAACTGGTACCTCTATGCCTACGGAATCACGATCGTTTGTCTGTTCGTCGGCGCCTGGCTCTTCCGGCCGCCGCGCACGACAAACTTCGAGCGCACGTCACCCACGCTTCTCAACTCGTTAGGCGCCATCCTGACCTTTCTGCTCCTCAACATCGAGATCGCCGATTATTTCTCCATCGGCCCGACCCTCACCTTTTCCTTCACCGGCAACTTCGCGCGCGACATGACTTACTCGATCGCGTGGGCGCTCTTCGCCTTCGCGCTTCTCCTTATCGGCATGCGGCAGAAAACGCGCTGGGTTCGCTACTCCGGAGTGGCGCTCCTCGTCGTGACGCTCGTCAAACTATTCCTCCACGATCTCAGCAGTCTGAATCAGCTCTACCGCATCGGCGCCTTCATCGGCGTGGCGATCGTCCTGATCGTCGCGTCGTTCGTCTACCAACGCTTCCTGGTGCCGAAAACCGAGAAGCCTCTTCTGTAGCCGTCGCCCTGTAGGCGACGCGGCGGAGGGCATCGAACGCAACTCTCACGTCGCCCACAGGGCGACGGCTACAGAAGAGCGCCTGACATTCTGCTTTCGTAATTCTGACTCCGCTGTTCTGTTGCGTCCGTGACAGAACCGGCGCTGCCAGCAAAACGCATCAGCACCCGCGCCACCGGGGTGGTAGGCGTAGCCGTTTTGTGCAGCCGCGTCCTTGGCCTCCTCCGCGAAGTGATTTTCGCCGCCCTCTTCGGCGCTTCGCGCAACATGGACGCGTTCCTGACCGCCTTCCGCGCGCCTAACATGTTGCGCGACCTTTTTGCGGAAGGCGCTCTCTCTACCGCGTTCGTCACGACCTTCTCTCGCCGCATCGCCACGGAGGGCGACGACTCTGCCTGGCGGCTCGCCAGCAAGGTCGCCACCCTCACGGTTATTTTCATGAGCGCGCTGACGGTGGTCGGGATCATTTGCGCGCCGGTGCTTATCCAAATTCTGGCGCCCGGATTTCCAGCGGAGAAGGCCGCGCTGACCATTCAACTCACCCGGATCATGTTCCCCTTCATCCTGCTCGTCTCGCTGGCCGCGCTGGTGATGGGAATGCTGAACGCGCGAAATGTCTTCGGTCCGCCGGCCATGGCTTCGAGCTTTTTCAACCTCGGTTCGATCATCGGCGGCGTGGTGCTCTGCTACTGGCTCGAGCCGCAGGCCGACTGGCGCCATCCGCATTTCGGCGAGCGCGGTCTGATGGGTCTGGCCATTTCCACGCTCATCGGCGGGCTGCTTCAGTTGCTTGTGCAGCTGCCCTCGTTAGGCCGGGTTGGGTTTCGTTTCCGGCCCGACTTCAACTGGCGCGATCCCGGGGTGCGCACTGTCCTGGCGCTGATGGTGCCGGCCACGATTGCGGCCAGCGCGGTTCAGGTAAACGTCCTCGTCAATAGCGTCTTCGCCTCCAAACTCGGCGACGGCCCGATTACCTGGCTCAACATCGCGTTTCGTTTAATGCAATTGCCGCTCGGTATCTTCGGAGTGGCGATCGCCACGGTCACGCTCCCGCTTGTTTCCCGCAGCGCCGCTCTCGGGAACAAAGCTGAGTTTCGCGGCGCGCTCGCGCACGCCATGCGGCTTGTCATGCTGCTTACAATTCCCTCGGCGATCGGGCTCGTGATTCTGGCGGAGCCGATTATTGCCCTCATTTATCAGCATGGCCGTTTCACGGCCGAGGCGACAGTGCACACCGCGGAAGCGCTCCGGTTCTACGCGATCGGGCTGGTCGGTTATTCCGCGGTCAAGGTTCTCGCGCCCGCCTTCTACGCGCTCGACAAGCGCAACCTGCCGATGGTGGTCAGCCTGCTTTCGATCGCCGTAAATTTCTGCCTCAACTGGTTTTTCACTTTGAACCTGGGGCTCGGCCATCGCGGCCTCGCACTTTCCACCAGCATCGTGGCGATCACGAACTTCCTGATTCTTTACGCAATGATGCGCCGCTACACCGGGCGCCTCGAGACCGGCGCGATGATCAAGACGCTGATGAAGCTGCTGATCGCAGGTGTGCTCCTGGCTGCCGTCTGCCTCCTTACCCAACATTATATTTTCCTGTCGGACGTTGGCGCCACGACCTGGCGGAAAGCAGTCGCCCTTCTCGTTACGATTGCCGTGGGCGGCGCTGCGTTTTTCGGCACCGCTTATTTGTTGCACGTCGCCGAATTGCGCGATGTGGTCACGCTCCTGCGCGGGCGGTTTAGACGGATCCGCGGCTAGCAGACGTCGTATAGGTCCTATGCGACCTATGAGACTGCTTCCAGCGCCTGCGCCAGGTCCTCGATCAAATCGTCCGGGTGCTCCAGGCCAACGGAAAGCCGCAGCAATCCCGGCGGCGTCCGCGGATCTTCGCCTTTAATCGAGGCGCGATGCTCGATCAAACTTTCCACGCCGCCCAGGCTCGTCGCGCGCACAAAAAGCTTCGTCTTCGCCGCCGCGGCCATCGCCGTTTCGCGCCCGCCGCGCACTTCGAAGGAAAGCATGCCGCTGAAAGCGCTCATTTGTTTCGCGGCAATTTGATGACCGACGTCCGAGGCGAGCCCTGGATAATGCACCGTTTCCACGCCCTGGTGGTCGCAGAGCCAGGTCGCCACCTTGAGCGCGTTCTCCGAATGCGCGCGCATCCGCCACGGCAACGAACGCATCCCGCGCAGGATCAGCCAGCAATCGAACGGAGAGGGGACGCCGCCACAGGTGGTCTGGATTTCGAGGACGCGTTCAGAGAAATCCGTTTTGGTTTTCGCGACAAGGGCGCCGCCGGTCACGTCGGAATGGCCACCGAGATATTTCGTCGTCGAATGCATGACGAAATCCGCGCCGAGATCGAGCGGTCGCTGGACAATCGGCGCCCAGGTGTTGTCGCAGGCGCAGATCGCGCCAGCCGCGTGCGCGATTTCGGCAATCGCCTCGACGTCCGTGATTTTCAGGAGCGGATTGGAGGGAGTTTCGGTCCAGATCAGCTTCGTCTTCGGTCCCACGATTTCCTTAACCGAATCGAGTTTGGTCATGTCCACGAAGGTCACGTCCAGTCCCCAGCGCATGTAAACTTCGCGCAGCAGTTTGGTCATGCCGTGATAAACATCCGTCGGCGCGACGAC
>JBEEHI010000243.1:0-6723 GCA_041167305.1 Verrucomicrobiota bacterium | reverse complement strand
CCGCTTCGAGTTCTTCCTGCGGGCCGGGCAGGAACGCGCCATTCGGATTGTAAACGAGATGAAGCGGAAGCTGCGGCTCGCGCCCGTAGCCTAACGAGTTCAAAACCTGGAGCGCGTTGATGCTCGCGTCGAACACGCCGTTGCCGCGCTGCGCATTTACGTTCTCCGGCGAATAGCACGGCATGGACGCGATGATCTCGATCTCATGCCGGGCCAGGAACTGGGCATAGTTTTCGTAGCCCGGTTCGAGAAGGATCGTGAGGTTACAACGATCGATGATGTGGCGCGGCGGCGTCAGCGCTTTCAGTCGTTCGACGAGATATTTGAAATCCGGGATCATCTCCGGCGCGCCGCCGGTGAGATCGACCGTCGGGATATCCGTCTTGGCCAGCCAATCGATGAGCTGGTCAATCGTCGCGCGCGTCATGATCTCCTTGCGCTTCGGGCCGGCGTTCACATGGCAATGAATGCAGGTGAGATTGCAAAGCTTGCCGACGTTGACCTGAAGCACTTCGGTCTTCGTGTGGCGAAGCGGTAGGGAGTGCTCGGCCAGCTTGCGCGAAAAGCTGTTGTCGACGGTGAGGTTCATAGGTTCCGAAGAATGGCGTAGGCGATGCCGGCAATGATAGCCGCGCAGGGCAAAGTGATGAGCCATGACAAGACGATATTCAACATGACCCGCGGGTTAGCCTGGCCGGTAGTTACACCCATGCCGAAAAGCGCGCCGACAGAGACGTGGGTGGTGGAAACCGGCAAACCAAAAAAGCTGGCAAGGATGACGAGGATGCCGGTGGTCAGGTTCGCGGAGAAGCCCTGGCCGTGATTCATCGCGGTAATCTTGTGGCTCATCGTTTCCGCAACTCTACGAGCGTTGAGCAATCCCCCAACCGCCATGGTGACCGCGACCGCGAAAAATCCCCAGCGGACGTCCATCCACTTTAGAAGGAGCAGCAGCGCCACGATTTTCGGGGTGTCGTTCAAACCGCGGGCGAAACTCACCACCCCGGCGCTAAGGAAGTGCGCCCCGTCCATTACTTGCTGCGCGCTGAATCCTAGCATCGAACCGGCGTAGCGTTCGCGACAGTTCTCCTGCTCGTCGATCGAGAGCGTGATGGGTGGTGCGACGCGGCGCAGGGCGAGAACAGAGTTCGGTTGCGGAAGTGCGATGACTCGTTCCTCGCAACCCACGCAAATGCACCATTCCTTATGGACACCGAAGGCAAGCCGTAGACTTCGAAAGATCAAATACAGCAAGCTACCCAGCGCCATGGCAAGGACAGGGCTGAGTAAAAGCGGCAGAACAAAGCCTTTCCCCAGCGCCCCGAAATTGACTCCCGTTCCTACTGCAACCAAACCGCAGCCTACGATCGCTCCCGTAATCCCGTGGGTGGTTGAGATCGGGAAGCCGAGCCGCGTCGCGAGAATGACAGTTATCCCTGCGCCGAGCGCCACCGCGAGAAGGAATTGCTCAGAGCCAACGAGCGTGTCGGGAACGAGACCCTTTCCGGAGAATTTCTTGAGTAAAGCCTGGGCAAGAAAGATCGACGCAATCGAGCCGGCAAAAGTGGTGATCGTCGCCCAGGTAATCGCGGTGCGGTAACTGGCCGCGCGGCAACCGTAAAGCGACGCGACGCCTTTGAAGTTATCGTTGGAGCCATTCGAGTAGGCGAGGAAACAGGTCGCAAGGAAAAGGGCGATGAGAAGCATAGAGGCCAGTCCTCTCTAGCAGCAGCTCCCGCCATCGCAGCACTGCGAGGCGTCAGTTGTCGCGTTGTAATCCTGACCTTTCGTTTCCTTGGGATGGCGCAGGGAAGTGCGCGAGCAGTCGAAGGGCTTTGCATCTTCCCGCGCAATCGGCGTCAGCGGTTCGATGAACTCGAAGGAGGCAGAGTAGGGGGCCTTGCGATAGATGTTGTAGGTCTTGTCGCACACCGCGTAGCGCCGGCCGCGCTCCATCCGGTGGTTGTCGTCATCGAGCACTTCCTTGAACGGCCCTCTGTAGATGACGGCCTGGTTCCGTTCGACGCACGGCCCTTGTTTTCCTTTGAATGCTTCGACCGTTACCGAACGAAACTCGATGCCTTCGACTGTCTGCCACGGTTGGTCGTCGCGCTTGAGAATCTGGACGCCGTAGAAGCCGGCGGCGGTAAACGCGGCGAGGAATCCTTCCTCCGTCAACGCACCGGAAATGCAGCCGCTCCAAAGCTCCGGATCGTGCTGGAGGCGTTCGGGAACTTCCTCGTCGCTGACGATATCCGAGATCACGGCGCGACCGCCGATCTTCAGCACCCGGAATATTTCGTCGAACAACTGCCGCTTGGCATTCGCTTCGACCAGATTCAGGACGCAGTTGGAAACAACCACGTCGACCGAGTCGTTCGCGATAAGCGGATGCTTGACGCGAAGCTCCTGCGCCAGCTCATCAGCGGCCAGGAACGACGAAGCATCGCTGATTGGGCGCCGTTTCAGTTCCGCGTCGAGCACGTCAATGCTCAGGGCGAGGTCCTGGATCCGGCCTTTACGAAACTCGACGTTGGCGTAGCCGATGCGCTCCGCCACGATTGGCGCGTTCCGGCGCGCGACCTCGAGCATCTCGTCGGTCATATCAACGCCGATGACTTTTCCGTTTGGCCCCACAACTTGCGCCGCGATGAAACAAATCTTTCCGGTGCCGCTTCCGAGATCGAGCACCGTCTCGCCCGCCCGGAGATACTTGCTGGGGTCGCCGCAACCGTAATCGCGTTCGATGACTTCCTGCGGAATGACCTTGAGGTACTCCGTGTTGTAATCGACCGGGCAACAAAGCTTCGCTTCGGTGGCCTGCGCGCCGGCGGCGTAACGTTTTCGGACTTCGGCTTCAGCGTTAATGGTGCTCATGATTTCCCTGAAGTAATACGCTAGAACATGATCTGCAGACGCAGGATTACTTCATCGAACTGGTCATCCCCGAACTGCGGATTTGCCTGGCGAAAGTCGGACCAGGTATGCACGTAATCCGCCATGACTTTTATCCCGTCTCCATGGATGTAGTAATTCAGGCCGCCGGTGATGGAATGGATATTGTCATTCGCCACCTGGCCGGGATCGAGCGATTCCCATTTCACCACCGCCTGGAGCTTTTTCGGGATCAGGAAATAACTTCCCTGCACGTAATAACCGCTGGCGTCGAACTCCGGAAAAAATATTCCGCCGTGGGAACGGACGTTTTCGTGGAGGTATTCCGCGATCAGGTCGAAGGGTCCTACCTTCAGCCAGGCATCGAAGCTATAGGCATGGCGTTCGTCCGGGCTGGTGAGCGTGTAAGAGCTGAGTGAACCATCGGTGCCCACTCTCAGGTTCAAGGGTGGCGAGATATTGGTGCCGGTTGCGTCGCGGCTGAAAAGATAATCGCCCGCGATTTTCAAACTGGCGTCCTGGCCCATCCACTTGCCTTTGAAAGGCAGAAGCTCGAGCCGCCCGACATACATGAATTGGTTGTTGTCGTTGACGTTAAAATTGCGGCCATTGCCGTTGAAGATGCCGGCATAATAAGTCACCAAATCTTTCTGGTCCGGCACCGCGGTGGCGAGGGGCTTACCCCAAAGCATGACACCTAGCTGCCGCTCCGGCGTGAGCGCTCCCGTTGGCAGGCTGCGCTCGATCGTGAAGATCGTGGCGTCCGGTGTGAGCTGCTCCAAACCGAACGGCGCTTTCCATTGGCCAACTTTGAGATTCGCTTCTGGTATGCCGTGCCAGTTTATGAAGACATCCGTCGCCGAAAAACCGGTGCGCGTCGTAGGGGAGAGCCCGTCGCTTTGCTCGAAGTCGCCCTGGACTGTAAAATCGAATTGCTCGGCGAAATCGCCAGTCAAGGTGATCCGTGCCCGGCGAAGGCGGAACCTTTCCTTAACGGCAGTCAGGCCGAAGCGTCCTTCAAAGGCCGAAACATCGCCGCCTTCAAAGTTCGCCTGGACGTAACCGCCCAAAGTCAGTTTGAACTCTGATCCTCCAGGCAGGACATAGACTGGTTTCTTCTCCTCAGTTGTTTCCGTTTTCTCTACAACAGCCGATTTGGAATCGGGGACGAACCGGGAACGTTTTTCGGCAGTGAGAGGAGCGGGCGCTGACGGCTTCTCTTTCTTCAAGCTCTTGACTTCCTGTTCCAGCTCGGTGTTTCGCTTTTGGAGAAGCTCGACGGCGCGTTCGAGTTTCTCGAGGCGCTCTGAATCAGATTTCGTTTCGGCAGCCGCCGTCTCGCAGGCAAGGATGACGAAACAAAGGAAGCAACCCGCAAGGCGTTGGGCAATGCGGCGGTCGTTAGGTCTGGTGATTGTTAACATGGAATTGGATTGATTGGTTGCGCCTCAGAGAGGCGATGTTTCTTGGCTGGGAAGGCCGGGATCAGCGATCCCGGCTACAACTGCGTTCTCCGGGAACGCGGTCGTTAGGCCGCCAAGGCTGGCGGCGGCATCTGCTGGCGCACGCGCATGTGTTGCGCGGCGAAACTGACGATTGGCGCGATCTGACGATGTGAGATGCAGAAAAGACTGAGGAAGAATGAGGCGAGCCGCGCGAGTGGATCTCCGCTGCGAGCCAGGGTTCGAACATCGCTCCAAGAGTCGAGATCCTGTTTCACCTGGAGCAGGAAAACGTGCGGGGCGCCGGCGCGCTGGAGCAGTTGGGCGCAATCCGTATTTCGTTTCCAGCGCACGTTGCGGAGCAGTTCGCGATCGGCGGCGCGGAACGCGATGAGGTAGCAACCGCCGCGATGATCCGGGCCGAGGACAAGCTTCTTCGCGGTCAGTTCCGCAAAGGCTTGTTCGATATCACGGGCACGGAGGCCGGGACAATCGCGGCCCACGGCAACGACCTCGTCGTAACCGAGCTTAGCAATCGTCTGGATCGCGTTTTCGAAGCGCTCGGCAAAACCGCGTCCGGACTGGCGATGAACATGGGGACCGGCAACGCCCGCGTTCCCAGCGGACGTGAAAAGATGAACATCGATCGCTGGGGAAAATTCGGAGGCGAACGCGGGAAGATTCAAGAGCGGCCGCGCGGCCATCGGAAACGAGCGTCGCGCCAGATCGACATGCATTCTCTCGGCAAAGAGGAGAACGGCGCGTCGGGACACGTCTATGGGATACGAAACGGCTGAGCCGGGAGACAAGCCTTTTTTGTCTTTAACCAATTGGCCCGGTGAACTCGCTTCGGCTCGGCGTTAACATCGATCATGTGGCTACGCTCTGGCAGGCGCGGTATGCGACGATGCCTTAACGGAGTCGGTGCAGAGTAAAGGTTACGGGGACGAGTCTCACCGTGCCGGCATACTGCTTGTGCGCACGCCACCACCGCACAGCTGCGATGGCGGCGCTGTCCAGGTGCACACTGCCGGACCCCTTAACGAGATCGATCTTTGCGGGCCTGCCATCCGGCCCGATTAGCACTTTCAAATAAGTGATGCCTTCAATGCGGCCGCGCCGGGCTTCGTAGGGGTATTCCGGGGCGGGGGCGGACATCCAAATCTTGGTGCTTTCAAAACTCCCGAACACTTCAGTCCGGTCGCGATACTGCACGATGGCCGGCGCTTCCTGCTCGAAATCGATCCGCTGCGCATACCCTTTGGTCTGGTACTCGGGCTTGATGACCGCTTCTTTCATCTTCCATGTCAGGACTGCAGTCCGCGCTGCTTCGTCCAGGGTGGAGTCGCCACTACTTTTCGAGATCGTAGTGCGCATGACGGCGCCGTCGGGTCCAATGTAAGCGCGAACGACAACATAACCCTCGGCGCCGCGTTTGAGGGAGGCTGCTGGGAACTTCGGCGGTGGCGCCGATTTCCAGATCGATGAAGCCGCGTGCAGCGCCGATGAAGAGAGGCTCACCATGGCGAGCGAAGTAAGGAGAGCTAGGGAGGGAGCCTTGGCCATCATCGTAAGATCGCAATTGCCCAAGCTTCCGGTTGGCTTGAATCGGAGGCCGGCGCTCGGAATGAGACTTGATCGACTGAGGTATCCGTAACCTATTGAGCATCGTGACCAACGGATTGCGGCTCGGCGTTAACATCGACCATGTGGCGACATTGCGGCAGGCGCGGTATGCGACGATGCCGGAATCGAAGAACGCGGAGCCGGACCCGATCGCGATCGCGGGGATTTGCGAACGCGCGGGAGCGCACGGCATCACCGCGCATTTGCGCGCGGATCGGCGGCACATTCTCGATCGCGACATCCAGCGGTTGCGCGAAAACATCATGACGAAGCTGAACCTGGAGCTGGGCAACACGCCGGAGATCGTGGATATCGCGCTGCGGATTGTGCCGGACGAAGTCTGCCTCGTTCCTGAAAAACGCCAGGAAGTGACGACGGAAGGCGGGCTCGATCTGGTGGCGAACAAGAAGGAGCTGGCGGCGACAGTGAAGCGCTTTCATGCCGCGGGTGTGCGGGTGAGCATGTTCATCGATCCGATCCTCGAACAAGTCGATGCGGCCGCGGAGCTGGCCGCCGATATCGTGGAGCTGCATACCGGAAAGCTGGCGAACGCTTTCACCGACAAGATCGCTCAACAGGAACTGGAGCGATTACGCGCGGCGGCAAAGGGCGCGTCGGAAATGAAGATGCAGGTAAACGCCGGTCACGGGATCAACTACCGCAACATGGCGCTCATCCGCAAAATCCCGCACCTCGTGGAGCTGAACATTGGTCATTCCATCGTGGCGCGGTCGGTCTTTGTGGGGTTCGATTCGGCCGT
>JBEEHI010000242.1:0-7990 GCA_041167305.1 Verrucomicrobiota bacterium | reverse complement strand
TCACGCTGGGCGTCCAGGGAAAATCCTCGAAGCGCTTGGCCATTTGTCGGGCGCTGATGATGGTCGTCAGGCCTCCCTGTTCCTTGGCGGATTCGATCGAGTCGCGCGGGCTGGTGAAATTCAGGTTCACCGGAATTTTGTTGGCGAGGACGACCGCGAGATTCGCCACGACGCCGCCCTTGCCCGGCGGCAGCACGATGCCGATACGCGAATCCGGGCAAGTCTTCTTGAGATAACGGCTCAGCGCGATCGAGGCGCCGAGCAGTTTGCTGCGCGACAAACGGCTGCCGTCCATTCCATCGTCAAAGGCGGTGCGAAACGGATGCCGCTTCAGTCCCCGGATACAGGCGCGTCCGAGATGGCCGCGCAGATTCGGACGCCGGCTGTAGCAAAACTCGCCGAGTTTCAGGAGTTGTTCGCGCAGCGTCGCGATGTCGGCATCGTCCGCAGTTAGCGGTTTGCCGAACGCCACTGTCACACGATAAGGAATCGAGCGCGGCCATTTGGTGAAGAAGCGCCCGCCCTGGAAAGAAAAGATCGAGCCCCAGAGTTCATCGAGATAGACGGGAACGACGGGCGCCTCGGCCTCTCGCGCGATGATCTCGTAGCCCCGTCGCAAGCGCAGGAGCGATCCGCTGCGCGAAAGTTCTCCCTCTGGAAAAAGACAGACGATTTCACCCGCCTGAATCCTCTCGACCGCATCGCGCATCGCATCCTTCGCTTTGCGCATCGTAATGGGAATGCAGCCGATCGCGTGGAAGAACGGATTGAGAAAGCGGTTCCGATAAACACCTTCATCGATAATGAACCGGATCGGCCTGGGGCAGGCGAGCGAGAGGACGATCGCATCGACCCAGGTAATGTGATTGGGCAGGAGAAGAAACCCACCGTGGGGCAATTGTTCCCGTCCAAGGGTCGTGACGCGATAAATCAGTCGGGCGAGACCCAAGCCAAAGAATCGCAGCGCGCGTTCGAAGCCGGAAGAATTCGCCATTGTTTATGGTTTACAAGGAGCGGGTTGTTCCGTGCAATCGTCAATTCGATGACCCTGAACGATTCCCAAGCGAAAACCGGGGCGCGCGTCGCCCTCGGCCTCCTGCTTGGCATTAACCTTTTCAATTACATCGACCGCTTCGTGCTGGCGGCAGTCGAACCAAATATTCGGGCCACTTTTTTTGCGGCGGACGATGTCAATGCCATGGCGAAGACGGGCGGGCTCGCGCCTGCCTTCCTGCTCACCTACATGTTTTCCGCGCCGATCCTTGGTTTTCTCGCCGACCGCTTCTCGCGGTGGACCATCGTAGGCGTGTGCGTGATTCTCTGGAGCATTGCCACGGCCGCCTCCGGTCTCGCCGCAACTTTTGTAGCGCTTTTTGTTACTCGCATTTTCGTTGGGATCGGGGAGGGCGGGTACGGTCCCGCCGCGCCGACCATCCTAGCCGATTGCTTTCCGTCGCAGATGCGCGGCCGCATCATGGCCATCTTTTGCGGTGCAATCCCGGTGGGGAGCGCGCTCGGTTACGTTCTCGGAGGGTTGATCAATCACGCCCTCGGTTGGCGCTGGGCGTTTTATCTGGTCGCGATTCCCGGCATTATCCTGGGAATAATTTGTTTCTTCCAAACCGATCCGCGGGAGTGGAGCGGTGCTCAAAGGGAACGACAGCGCGCCACTCGCGCCGATTACCTCTCGCTGCTGCGCAATCGCTCGTTTGTTTTCAATTGCCTGGCCCAGACCGCGATGACCTTCGCGCTGGGCGGCCTCGCGTTTTGGATGTCGGCCTATCTCATCTTTCGCAACCAATCGCCCACCCTGGCCACGCCGATTTTCGGTGGCATTACGGTGGTGGCAGGATTGCTTTCCACGCTCCTGGGAGGATTCCTCGCCGATCGGCTCCAGAAGCGTTTCAGCGGCTCTTACTTTTTGGTCTCCGGCATGGGAATGCTCCTGGCTTTCCCGTTTTGCATCGCGATGCTTTACACGCCGTTTCCTCTGGCCTGGGTTTTTCTTTTCGGCGCGGTCTTCTTCGTTTTTCTCAACACCGGTCCTTCCAACGCCGCCCTGGCGAATGTCGTGTCGTCGCGCGTGCGGGCCACGGCGTTTGCGATGAACATTTTCGTTATTCACTTTCTCGGCGATGCCTTCTCGCCGCCGTTGTTGGGCGCCGTGGCCGGACGCTCCAATATGAACGTGGCCTTCCTCTGCATCTCCGCGGCGATGCTCGTTTCCGGAATTATCTGGCTCCTGGGAATGAAGCATCTCGCCGCCGATACCGCCGTCATCGAGAATCAAACGGCGGCATAAACGAAAACAGCAGGAGCACCTCGCGGCACTCCTGCTGTTCGAAAGTTACGACCTTTGGTCGTTGGTTAACCTTAAGGCGTGGGAGCCGTTTCGGGCTCGGTCGTCTTCTTCTCAGATTTCTTCGACTTCGACTTGGTCGAATCGGTAGTTGTTTCCGTTGAAGTTTCGCTCTTGGGCTCCTTCTCCGTTTTGGTCTCGGTCTTCTTTTTCGTGCTCTTGGTTGAATCGGCCGGAGCAGTCTCGGTCTTTGTCGATTCAGAAGTGGTCTTCTTTTTCGTGGAAGGGCTCGTTGCGCTGTCAGCGGCCGGGCTCTTCGTTGTCGTGGACGACTTGGTCGAAGGAGCGGCCGGTGTGGTCGGGGGCGCCGGTGTCATGGTCGCGGCTGCGGCAGGTGTCATGGTCGCGGCTGCGGCAGGCGTCATGGTTGCGCCGACGCTCGCCGTTGCGGCCGGAGTCGCGCTCGCATTTGTCGACGCGGTCACGCCGGTGGTCGTGTTGGTGGTTGGGACGGTGTTGGTTGTCCCAGTCGTCGCAGTCACGCCCACGCTGAAGCTCGGCGTCACGCCATAGTAGCCGTAAACCTGGTTGATGTATTCCGGCCGGCTGTATTCCTCGATGCGAGTCGATTCCCAAACCGGGGCGCTATAGATTTTCTCGCGCTCGATTCGCGTCATGTAAACGCGGGGCTCGGAGCTGGCAGAGAAAACACTCCAAGGCGCGGCGACCGTCTTGGTCGTAGTGGTGGTGCCACCGCCGCGGGTGGACAGGACTACGTAAGCGAGGCAGCCGCTGCTGCGATCGAGGACGACATCCTTGATCTCGCCGACATCCTGGCCGCGTGAATCCTTGATCTTGGAACCAATGACGCTGCTACTCTGGATGTAGCCGCTCGACGTCGTAGTAGTGCTCGTGCTGGTCTGGGCAAACAAGGGAGCTGTGGCGAGGCCCAGGAACGCCAAAGCTGCTGCTAACAGAATATTTTTTTTCATAAGTTGTGAGTTTAGAGTGACGGTATGCGCTCCTGGATTATTCAGGAGCGACCCTATTGCTTCGTTAGTCCAAGCGTTTTTGGACGTGAAGTTGCAACGGACCCGCCGCTTTTCTCGCCGGCCGGCCTAACAAGACAAATCGCGCGTCGCGCGCGCGCCGTTCCCGGTTCCCCCGCTTCGTTATTGCAGGTTGTACGCTTCCACCAGCGCCACACCCACCGCGCCGGATTTTCCCCGGACCACCGCGGTATAGTTCCCCGGCGGCAGACTGAGATGAAGCGCTGACTCGCGCGGGTCCAGCGGTTGCAGCGATGCGGGAATCGAATCGACGTCGTCGCCGGTCTGCCAGTCGTCGTTGCTCACCACGTGGCCGTTCCCATCGTGCAGCTCCAGCGTTGGATCCGCAATCGGTTCCGCCACGTCAAATTGCGCCAACGACGGACCGAGCGCGCGGACAACTACCTCCGCCAATCCCGTCCCGACCACGAATCCGCCGATCAACACATCGTCCTCGGCCCCCACAAACCCGCGCGTGCTGATGTTCGCCAATTGCGAGTCCGCTTTGAGATCATCATCGTACACCTCCACGAGCGCCGTCCCGGTCGATCCGTTCTTTCCGGTAACCACCGCCGTGTAGGCACCCGGCGGAAGCGTCGCGACCTTCGCGGATTCACGCCAGCGAGTGGGCTCCATCCCGACCGCCTCCAGTTCCGCGACGGATGCAGGATCGCGCCGCCAGTTGTCGTTCATCGCAATCAAACTGTTACTGGGGCCGCCGTGAATTTCGAGGACCGGATCCGCCAGCACATTATCCAACCCGGAAGCGCTCAACGACGGTCCGATCGCCCGAACGATCACTTTCTTCGGTTCGGTTCCGGTAATAATAAAACCGCCGATGCCAACCGCGTGACCGTTTCCCAACGCCAGCCGCGTCGAGATGTTGAGCAGTTGCGGCTTCGCGCCCGGCTTGGCCGGCATCGACAGCAATTGAATGTCTGGGTTCCAGGGATCGCCCTGGCTTTCGTAGGCAGTCACGGACGCCTCCGGCTGCGTGCTCGCATTCCAGAAATCGACCGGTCCGAAAATATTCTGCAGGGTGTAATTGGCGGCCTGTTCCGCGGTCATCGGGTCCGACCAGGAAACGCGACCGTCCGGCTTTCCGTCTTGATTTAGGTCCGGCAACGGGTCGCCCGCGACATTCGTGCTGCCCCATTCGGAAAATCGCGTGTACGGGTCGCGGTTCAGCGCCGGATTCAGGATCGAATCCCATGGGTCCCATCCCTCGCTCGTGATGTGCGTTCCCATCCGGGTGCGAATGAAGATAACGCTGGGCATTTGTTCGGAGGGTGCGAAAAGCCAGGGCCGGCCGAGAAAGACAGAGTTGGCCGGCGCCGTGGTCCCATCATCAACCGACGGATTGCGGTCCGAGCCCGCTACCAGATTGCAATCGAGGAAGATAAAGCCGTTCGCCGTGACGCGCGCGGTGGAGGCGGCGGTGATGTAGCCCGCGTCGGTGCTCTCGATCGTGCATTGGTCGAACACCACCGTCGAGTTTCCGAAAATGAAATCTCCGTCGCCGGTAATGAAGCTCTTGCGGAAATATTGCCGCACGATCCCATCCATGAGGAGTGTGTCCTGGTAGCCGAGGCATCTCACATTATCGAAAATCGCGCGATCGGCGATGGAGATGAGCGCGGCGGCTGCCGCGATGTTGCGGTCGGGCGTCGAATTTTCGAAAGTCAGGTTACGCGCCATGAACGCGGTCGCGCTCCCGCCGATGAAGACTGTTTCGTGCCACAAGAATTGCGGGGCGGTAACCAGCGTGCCGTTGAAAGAAATCGTCACGTCTGCCGGCGCCGCGCCCTGGCCGATGAAAGTCACGAACGGTTTCTCCACGGCCACGCGCCCAATGTATTTTCCGGGCGCGATAAAGATATTCGCCCGGTCTGTTTCCGTCTGGCCGGTGACGGCGTCCACCGCGCTTTGCACAGTCAGGAAGGCGCCGTTCGCGCCGCTTGGGTCGACGAAGTAATCCCGAGCCGGAGCCTTCTCCGGTCCCAGGCAAATAATTACGCTAACGCTGGCGAGCAGCCAGCGGAACCAGAGCCGACAAGCACTCCGGTGGGGCTTCCGGTGCATACCCTGAGACAACCGCAAGGCGTAGGCCACGTCGAGAATATTCCGGACCCTGGAAAAGGAAGGCGCGGCGGTGTGAGATCGCCACGGCGATCCAATCAATCGAATCTCCACGGCAAACGAACCCCTCATTCCTCGACAAGTCGCGCGTGAAGGAGAGGCGGGGCGGGAATGGAGCCGCCGGGAGCCGAGCGACATGGACGAAGCCCGGAAGGGAGAGCGAGCGGGAGCGAGCGAATCAATGGAGCCGGCGGGAGCCGAGCGACATGGACGAAGCCCCGAAGGGGTGAGCTTTCGGGAGAAAGCGAATCAATCGAACCGGCGTGGTGAACAAAGGCCCCGTTTTCCTAACCATCCCGCGCCCGGAATTGGAGGCGGGGGCGGGAATCGAACCCGCGAATAGAGGCAGATTTTATCGCCACTCATAGGTAACAGCGCCGGAAGGCGGCCTTTAATGTTGTCGAGTCAGAACGTTAATCAGAACTCGTTTGATGATGTTTGGCTCTTTTGCCCGGGATCTTCTTTCTGCTAGTGACGCATCTAAACCCCGCAAACCAAAGCAGCATGAAAGAAGAAGCGAAAGGGATTGAGGGTGGGGGCCTGGGGGCCTGGGGGACTGTCCCATTGATGTGATTTAGAGTCCCCGAGACTGTCTGAGGCGCTTCTTAGCTCGTTTGGGAAGCTGACGCAGGCGGTCCATGCCCCTTATCTGCGGACGCTTCTCTTGCGTCATCACGGTTCCCTTGGCCGGTCACGAGCTTTGGTTTACGTGTTGGAGTAGGATCGCCCGGATTTGTTTAAAGGCGTTGTGATAGAATCGGCAAATTGGGCCATCATTCGCCTCGGAATTGCCCTGTTCACAACGCTCTTAGATTTGCCTTCTCAGGTGTCGGGATAAGATCGTCGGTTTACGCTCAGTTTTGCGTTGTCGGAGCGTCGTTTACAGGACGTTCAAGAGAGATGTTTATTTGCACGTCCAACATGCTCAAAATGAACTCGTTAAGGGGGCCAACTCTTTCCTCTATTTCGGCGATACCTGGGCGCAGCAAGAGAACGGGTATTTTCGGGCGCTTTAATCCGAAAAAGAAAGGCTAGGCGGGTGAGCGAATCGAACGCTCTCATAGCGGTTTTGCAGACCGCGGCCTTCCCACTTGGCTAACCCGCCATTTGCGCCCTTGGCAATCGCTACCTTTAAGCGATCCGGGCTGAATCCCGCCAGTGTTTATTTATCGTGATTGTGATTGGCATTCGCAAGTGGGTAACGGGTTCCAAGTTTGAAACGCCAAAAATCGGACTGCCTATAGAGCGCCTGCCGGTCGAGCAGACGGTATGCGGTATGCGGTCACGGGCCGCGATTCGTTAACGTGCGAGTTGGGGACACAGTTCGCGAAACGCGGCGGGGCGGCCCCACCAGCTGGATTTGCTCAAGCCGTCAACCAGTCTGCCCTCGTAACTTAACCGGTTATAATCACAAACGGATTAAGATGCTTGTCCCGGATCGCTTGTGCCAACGCGGCTTCATCTATGGCGACAATTTCTTGGTCAAGCGTCAGCAGACAAGACACTCCCAAACAGGCGGCCTCAGCCAAGATCAGAGCCTGATTTTTTTGATCTTCGGCAAGGATTCCGGCGCGCATCAAATATTCCGCTAATCCCTCATCTGTACCAACGTTCTTATCTACAGTAGGCGCTGCAAGCACATTGTTCACCGTCATGAACTTGAGTGCATCGAGGGCGTGAGTGCGCAGCTCTTCGTCCTGCGTTTGGACGCACAGGTCTGCAATTTCTTGGTAGGCCGTCGGCAATAGCAACATTGTGCCGGCACCGTGCTCCACGGCAAGATCAACGCAGTCATCGCGGCCCGCGTCGAAGGCGAGATAAAATTCAGCGTCTAGTGCGGACCACATTACCAGACACAGGTTGCCCCATCAGCGACCGGGCAAGCTGGTCTAAACGAGCGCGCTCTTCATCGCTATATCGGCTGACGCGTTTGCGCGTTTCGCGCATGGCGACAGACAATCTATCGAAAAAGTCTGTTGATACTGGTTTGCGGCTCATTTGTGATTAGGGAAAGCAGTAAGCAGACCGTGGTCCGCTCCTATATTATTGACGCTGGCTGTGTAGACACCTCTGCGTCAACGAAAATTCAAACATACGCGGCTCGGGATGACAGGCATTGGTAGAGCCAATATGCGTATTTCATGCGCATATCGTGCGCACAACTAGGTGTTTACGGTGGAGAATCAAAAAGTGTGCCAGTACCATCTTTTTTGTCTGACAATGACCGACACTGTCCGACACACCAAGGAAGCGCAACTTCACGGACGGTCTCGTTTGACCTTTTCAGGTCTCTATGTTCGGCTGAACAGGTGGGCGCAAATCAGCTTCTGGACGCACTTAAAAACCTTACCGATGCGATCCGCCAAACCGAGGCGGTTTTGAAAGCTATGCGCGCCGAGCACGATCCGCTAGCTGCGCACATCTTCGTCTCGCGTCGCCATTACCGGAACATGCCAGACACGAAGAGCGGGTGCCGTCGAGAGGTTGCCGCTCGACGGCACCC
>JBEEHI010000241.1:0-4790 GCA_041167305.1 Verrucomicrobiota bacterium | reverse complement strand
ACGCGTCCTCCGGCGTCATGCCGCCATATTTCATCGACTTCGCGGCTTCCGTGTTCAACCGGCGCGCGAGATCGGCGCTGTCGGAGTTCACCGACGTGATGACGCCCTGGCCATTCATCATCGCGGCGTTATCCGGGATCGCGTCGTAAACCTCGAACTTGTAGCCCCACCAGTCCGCAAACGTCGAGCCGCCTACGCCGTCCTTCGCCATCACGTCCGCGACTTTGTACCCCTCGAGAATGTGCTGGAGCGTGCCGACCTTGATCTTGAATTCACGTGCTACGCTCAGGAACGCGAGGACTTCATCCTGCCGGTAGGAATGGCAATGGATCAACCGTTTGCCGCTCAGGATTTCCGAGATCGCTTCCAGTTGAAGATCGCGCCGCACGGGCAACCCTGACTTCTTCTTCAACGCGGCGTCGTATTCCTGCGCGGCGCGGAAACGGTCCCGCATGATTTGTTCGACGCCCATCCGCGTCTGCGGGTAACGCGACTTGAATTTGTCGCCCCAGTTCGCCTGCTTGACGTTTTCGCCGAGCGCGAACTTCACTCCGGGCATCGAGTCTGCGAACTTCAATTCCTCCGGCAACGCGCCCCAGCGGAATTTGATGACCTGGTTCTGGCCGCCCATCGGATTCGCCGAACCGTGGAGGACGTTCGCGGTCGTCACACCGCCGGCCAGCTCGCGATAAAGTCCGATGTCGGTCGCGTCGATCACATCGCCGATCCGCACTTCGCAGGTCACCGCGTGGCTCGATTCGTTGACTCCGCGACTGATCGCGGTGTGCGAATGGCAATCGATGATTCCCGGTGTGACGTGCAATCCCTTGCCGTCGACGGTCGCCGCGCCGCCGGGGGCCTTCAGGCCGGGACCGACCGCGGTAATCTTGCCGGCGGTCACGAGGAGGTCGGCGTTTTGCAGCGTTCCTTGCGGACCGGAAGTCCAGATCGTGGCGCCTTGAATCAGCACGCTCTTCGGCTGATCGGGCGCTGCCACGCGCCCGAACGCGCCGGCCGGATAGGTTTCCGGGAAGTCGAGCGGCTTATCAAGCGGCGATGGTTTCTCGTCCGGTTTCTTCGCCGCGGTGAATCCGGCCGTGCGCTTCGCGCTCCAGCGAAGATTCGAAGTCGCAGGCGCATCGCCGGTCCCGGCAATTGTTTCGCCGGTAATCTGGCCGCTCAGGCGAACCGAGCCCTCGCCTTTATCGAACAACTTCGCCGGCGCGATCAGCAACACGGCGTCGTCCTTCACCGAGACGGTCGCTTTTTCCCCAGCGAGTTTCACGTCCAGCTTCTCGAGTTTTCCCTCGATGACCAGCGGCAGCGTCTTGCCTTCCGCGACCAGCTCCCACGTGCCGCGCACGTCGCGCTCCCGCGCCTGGTCGGTGTCGTAATAATGCCCATCGACCCAGGTGGTCAGCACCCGCGCGTCGTCCGCGAACAGATCGCCGCTCGCGATCACGAGGTTGGCCATCCGGCCCGGCGCGATCGATCCCAGCCGGTCCGTGACGCCGAACATTTCCGCCGGCGTGGTGGTCAACGCCGCCAGGGCCGCGTCCTTGCTCAGGCCGCGTCGCACCGCGAGCCGCACGCGCGACCAGAATTCCTTTTCCGGTTTCTCCAGCTTCTGGGTAGTGAACGCGAACGGAATTCCGGCCTCCGCCAGCCGCGCTGGATTACTCGGCGCGCGATCCCAGTGCTGGAGTTCGTCCAGTTCCACTTCCAACGCCTGCTCTGGCCGTTCGATCTCCGGCGGCTTCGGAAAATCGAGCGGCAAAATGATGGCCGGCTTTTTCTCGGCGAGCGTTTTGCGAACGCGGTATTCGTATCCGTTGCCGAAGAGGATCGGCTTCAACTTAAACTCGTCCGCGATCCGCAACGCGCGCAAGAGATCCAGTTCGTCCTCGGTTTCGAAGACCGCCGGATTCCGTTGCATCTGGTCCGCCAGCGCGGCCAGGCTCGCGTTTGTTTCGGGCCGCTCGGTCGTCGCCGGACTCTTCCGATAAGCGTCCTGCGCCGCCTGATACCAGGAGGCATCGAGAAAACTTTGACGGATCAACGCGATCGCGCCCATCAGCGAGTTCGGATAACCGCGATCGCCATCGCGGCCATCGCGATCGAAATCGAACCCGATGTGCTGCGCGACGAGCGGCGCCACCACCATCGTGTCGACATCTGCTTCCTGCAGATTGATCAACGCGCTCGAGCCGTGAAAGACACCGCGGCCGGGAACGATTAACGCGCTGGCGAACCCGAGATCGCGGAGCGCCTTCGTGCCTTTCTTATCGACGTTAAGATAGTCGGCAGCCTTTCGCTCCGGAGTAACGCGCGGATTCCACGAGCGCGTTCCCTTGGCGCTTTCGCGTGGAATTTCCTTCGGCTTCGCGTTCGGATCGTCCGCGTCGGCATCACTGCGAGCCGGTTCCGGTTTGAGCGTCTCCGGCAAATCCAGACGGCTGTAAGCATCAATGAATCCCGGGTAAATGGTCTTCCCCGCCAAATCCCAGACGCGCGCTTCCCCCGGCACCTTCACGTCCGGTCCTACTTCAACGATCAACCCATCGCGTATCAGGACCGTCCCTTTCTCAATCGTCTTGCCGGGCGCGGTGACAATGCGCGCATTCGTCAGCGCATGAACGCGCGGATCGTTCTCCCGAATTCCCTGCCTCGGAACGGTGGTGACCTGGGCGGAACCGGAAACCGCGAGGAAAAGTAAAGCTGCGAACCAAACACGTCCCGAAAATCGCATCACAGGAGGTGCAGGCTAGCCGGACGATCGCGCGAAACAAGTCTGCTTTTTTCTGTCCATCTGTCCGGGAACCAATTAAATTCGCGGAGCAGTTCCGGTATTGCCTCCAACCCCAATAATCCTCCTATGAAAACACCAACATCCCTCGTGGCCGTCCTCCTGTTTGCCTTCGGAACTCCCTTGCTCCTCCATGCGGATCCCACGCCGGGACCTGTCCAGTCGATCACTCCGGTCACCGCGGCCACGATCCCGCCGGCGCTCGTCACCGTTCTTCCGCGCGAGCGCTTCCAGGTCTTCGCGACCAGCGCCACGAAACTGAAAAAACTTTCGGACGCCGTGGCGAAGATGAAATCGCGGCCCGTCTCGGACAAAACGAGTTGGGCGTATTGGGCCAACATCCATGGTGTCATGGGTTCCTCGACGGACCCTCAATGGGACCAATGCCGCCACGCCCACTGGTGGTTCGTGGCCTGGCACCGCGCATACGTCCTCGAGCTCGAGCACCAATTGCAGGCCGCCATCAACGACAAGAATTTCCGCCTCCCGTATTGGGACTATCTCGATCCGGGCCAGCGTAAAATCCAGGCCGCTTTCAAGAAAACCACCAGCCCGCTCTTCGAGGCGAACCGTGACGCCAGCGAAGTCGGTTTTGAAATCAGCGATCTAAAGAAAACTTTTAGCGCGGCCAAGTACACCGGGAACATGATTGCCGGCGGATTCGGCGGGGCATCGGTCCCGGGCGGAACCGTCAATGCCTCTTCTTCCAAGCGGGGACGGATGGAGCAAAACCCGCACAACACCGTCCATGTGGATATTGGCGGCCTGATGGGTGACCCGAGAACCGCGGCGCAGGATCCAATCTTCTGGCTGCACCACTGCAACATCGACCGGATCTGGGAGGTCTGGATCAAGAACGGGCCCCACACCAACCCGGCCGGCGCGTTCACCACCGAAACGTTCACGTTTCCGGGCGTAAACGGACAACCTGTTACCTACAAAGTTGCCGACATGTTCGATACGAAGAAACTTGGTTACACCTACGATCGGCTCGATCTTCAGGTGCCAGTGACCAGCAGCACACCAGCGCCCGCACCGCCGCCAAAACCGCAGCCAAAGCAGCGCCCGCCGGGTTCTCCAGAAACCACTCCCGAACCTTCACCGACCGTGACGGAATCGCCGAGTCCGACGGAGACCGACGAAACATTGCAGCCGCGCACCACCTTGGCGACCGTGCCGGATCCGACGCCGATCTCCGTCACCGCCAAACCGCAAACGGTGAAGATCAAAGCCGCGCCGGTGGCGCCCGAGCAAAACATGTTGCGCAAGGATTTGGATCACAAGAAGACGAAGAAAAAGGTTTTGCTCACCCTTGAGGGCATCGAGTTCACCGAACCGCCCAAGCACCTTTACAAAGTCTATTTCAACCTCCCGAACGCCGATGCCAAAGCCGGGGACGCGCCGCAGTATGTCGGGACACTGGCCTTCTTTGAATCACCCGACGGCCATCACGCCCATAATGACGGGGATCGCACCGAGACCTTCGATATCACCGATGTCCTCGCGACCGCGAAGAAGGCGGGGAACTACGACCCCAATAATCTGGCGGTGACGATTGTGCCCGTTAGTGCGCCGAAGGATGGCAAACGAGCCGCGCCGGAAAAGGCCAAGGAAATCACCATTAAGAATATCAGCATCAAGACTACCGACGAATAGTCGGGCATCGATGCTAGCGCGGCGAAGTGGGGACTGGCGTCGGTGAATGAATTGCCGCGGTAGGCGAAGGCGAAGCATACACGGCGCTGACCGCGGGCGAAACCGGCGCTGCGTCGAGCGCCTCGATCTTAATCACGGGATGAATCTCCCACGCGGTGGAGCGCCAGGGATGATGATACTTATTCGCTCCGACGGAACGAATGGTTTTGCCGACGTCGGCGCTGCCATTGTGCTCGTCGTCCCATAACAGATACCCCGTCACGCGAACTTTTCGCGCGGCGTGCCCTGTCGGTTCGATAGTGAAATCCGGCGCGCGGATGAACCCGGC
>JBEEHI010000240.1:0-3760 GCA_041167305.1 Verrucomicrobiota bacterium | reverse complement strand
GAGGCGGCTTGGATGAGCAGCCAAGCGATCACGGCATAGGCGACGGCTACCTTGTAGACATTGCGCCGCTTCAGCTCGGCAAAAAAGGAAGGCTTGTCGCTCATAGCTTGGAGGGCAGCTGCACTCCAAGCTTCTGACACAAGGCGATGAAGCGCGGATCAGTGCGATAATCGGAAAGAAATGGAGTTATCACCAGCTGCGTCAGGCCGGAATCATGGACAGCGTAGGCTGTGTCGAGCCATCGAAACATTTCTTCCGGCTCCTTTCGCAGGGCGTGCAGCAAGGCGATTTGATAGGCGGCGTTGGTCCCGTTCTTCGATGAAAAACTTTTGAGCGCGGCATCGGCGGCGGCCCGATCGGGCTGCGCCTGTAGCACGAGGGTCATCGCATAATCGTGCCAGAACCCGTCCGATTCGAGTTGAGCGTGTTGCAAGGCCTCGCCGAGATTCTTTTGCAAGACCGCAAGAGTCGCAAGGTAAGTATGAAAACGTGCCGCGCGTGGCTGGAGCTCCAGCCCTTTCCGGAACTTTTCCGCCGCCTCCTCATAGCGACCCGCGCCGACAGCAAGCCGTCCCATGTTATACCAAAGAACAGTGAGGAGCGGATCGAGCGCGATCGCTTCGTGGCACACTTGTTCCGCTTCGATCAGGCGGCCCTGGGCCATCAGGCCATAGCTCAGGGCATTCTTCGCGCCGGCGTCTCCCGGAGCGGTGGCGAGCGCGAGACGAAATTCCTTTTCCGCAGTTCGAAAATCGAGATCCGGGGTCATTGCAATCCAGCCCAGGGCTTTGTGCGTCTCGACTAAATCGGGCGCGAGTTTAATGGCTATCTCCGCCGCCTTGCGCGCTTCGACGTAGGCGTGCTCCGCGTCGTCGGTCGCGAAGCTGGCGGCGTACTGACGCCAGGCCTGCGATAATCGAGCGTAGGCAAAACCGTACTTCGGATCCAGTTGCACGGCCTCCTGCAGGAAAGTGATGGCCCGCTGCACGCTTTCACTTGTCTGCTGCTGGAAATAAAAATCGGCCTGCAACACCGCATTGTGAGCGGCCAGGTTTTGGCTTGAAGGCATGGCATCAGATTGAGCGGTTCGGCCTAACAACTTTACTTTCATTTGCTCGGCCACCGCGCTGGCGATCTCCGTTTGCACGGCAAACACGTCCTTCAATTCGCGGTCGTAGGTTTCCGACCAGAGTTCCCGTCCATCGGCCGCGCTGATGAGTTCGGCCACAATCCGGACGCGCTCACCCTGTCGGCGCACGCTGCCTTCAATCAGATGGGTGACGCCGAGTTTTTCGCCAATCGATTTCGAGTCGCCGGCGTTTCCCTTGAACAGAAAGGACGAGCTCCGGCCAATCACTTTCAGTTCGGGAAGCTTGGCCAGGACGGCGATGAGTTCTTCGGAGAGACCGTCCGAAAAGTACTCATTCGTGGGATCTCCACTGGTGTTAACCAGCGGCAACACCGCAACGCTTTTCGCATTTGCGCCAATCGGTACCACCGCCGACATGGCCGCAATTGGAGATCGTGAATGAAGCAACTGGTAGGCAAGCAAACCGGCCGCGATGACGGCGAGCGCGATGGTCAGGCCGATGAGCTTTCGGCCAACGTGAGCGCCCGCCGATTGTTCCGGCGCAACCTCTGACTCTCGCTGGATTCCCTCAGTCGTAATCTCGAAAGCCCAAGAGAAGGCAAGGGCGACCAGGAAGCCGAGCGCGAGGATCACGACCAGGATTTTCATCACCCACGCCGGCGCTTCGAAAGTCGGGAACAAAATCGACGCCGCCTGGATGAGCAGCCACGCGATCACCGCGTAGGCGACCGCGACCTTGTAAACGTTGCGCCGCTTCAGCTCGGCAAAGAAGTTGCGCAGGTTCATCGCTTTCCCTTTGTCGCGATCATTTCGCTGCGCCCCGCTCCTTGAGCATCCGCGAAAGCGTCTGACGAGCGACCGTGTATTCGTTCGCACAGCCTAGCTTCTCCATCAGTGGCAGAAAGCGAGGATCGCTCCGCCATTCGTCCCAGTTTTCGCTCCAAAAAAAATTGCGCCGGATGAGGATGGGCGACCGTTCAAGATACGGTAACGCTTCGGCAAAACGACCGATATTGGCCAGCACCATCCCTCGGACGTAGCTCTTCTCAGGTAAAGTTTGGAGAAGCTGCGCCGCATAACTTTCGGCTTCTTGGGGAACACCTCCCCGATGCAACACCCACACAGCATCGGCATCGGCGGTCCAACGGGGCCAGTTCGATGAGCTTCGTTGGATGGAGCGCGCCACCTCGATGGCTTCTTTCGTCCGCCCAAGCGCCAACAGAATCATGGCCCGTTCGCCTTGGTTCGGCATCCAGATGTCGGCCCGCAATGCGGCTGCCCGCTCATTGAAGGTCAAGGCCTCCTCGAATCGATGAACCAATTCCAGATGTTGCGCGTAGCGATCGACAATGATGAATCCCAGCGGATCGAGTTCGTAGGCGAGACGGTTTTCTTCCACTGCCTCGTCGAGGCGCCCGAGCTCGTCGAGCAACTGCCCATGCCAGAGATGAGCTATGGCGTAATTTGGATTCAGCGCGAAAACCTTCTGATAATATTGGTCTGCTTCCGCCAGCTTGCCTTGATTGTGCAGGAGATATGCATAGGCGGCGTAAGCCTCGGGCAGAGCGGGATCGAGGCGGATTGCGGCTTGCACTTCGGCCAAAGCCCGTTTTTGATCTTCCTCCTCGCCTCCCAGACCATCGAGTAAGCGATATTGCGCGCGGATCTGGTAATTGTCGGCCTGTCCGGCATGCGCCTCGGCGAACTGTGGATCGATCTCCAGCGCCTTGGTATAGGCAGCCTCCGCCCGTGCGAAGCCTTCCTGCGTTCGCAGATTCCAGAAGTGCCGGCCTTCCAACAGGAGCCGGTGAGCCTCCGGGTTCACAGTCTTCGGGACGCGGCCGGTATCACCCAGTTTGAGTTTCAGGTTCTGCGCGATGAGCCCAGCAATTTCATCCTGCACCGCGAAGATGTCCTTACACTCGCGCGTCAGGGGCTCCGATGACCAGACTTGGAAGCCATCCGCGGCGCTGATCAACTGTGCCGTGATCCGGACCTGCTCCGACAACTTGCGCACACTTCCCGTGACCAGATAGGCGACACCGAGTTTCTGGCCGATCTCCTGCGCGGTCGCACTCTTGCCCTTAAAATAAAACGCCGAGTTTCGGCCCGAAACGCGCAGGCCGGGGACGCGCCCAAGCACGTTTCCCAACTCCTCGCTTATGCCGTCAGAGAAATATTCGTTCTCCTTGTCGTCGCTCAGGTTCGTGAATGCCAGCACGGCGACGCTCTTCTCGGGAATTGGGGAAGCCGGGGTCACCGCCGGCGCAGGCGTGGAGGAAGCTGGATTCGGAGGTGTTCCGGATTTTGAGCGCAGAAATTGGAACGCCAGCAAGCCCGCCGCGGCCAGAGCCAGGCTGATAATAAGGCCAGCGAACTTCCGGCGGCTCCATTGCGGGATTTTTTCGTCCGGCCGCACGTCCTCGGTCCGCTTCAATCCTTCCGGCGTCATCTCGAAGGCCCAGGCGATGACGAGCGCGATTGGAAAGCCGAGCGCCACGATCACAATCAGCGTCTGCACCACCCATTCCGGCGCGTGAAACGTCGGCATGACGGTCGAACTGATTTGAATGACTAGCCATCCGACAACCGCATACGCGACGGCGACCTTGTAAACGTTGCGCCGCTTCAGCTCGGCAAAGAAGTTTCCCGGGTTCATGGCGGCGGTAG